>NZ_JCBAMT010000041.1:0-56230 GCF_059760445.1 Achromobacter sp. D7-1
GCCGAGGACCCCGGAGCCATCCGAAGCGCAGCCCCACCGGGGCGAGCATCGGAATGGCGCAGGGCAGCCTCGGCGGCTTAAGAACCCTGACGTCCGCAAGCTCGAAGCCCTGCCGCCCCAAGCCGCCCGCATCTGCGGCAATCAGGCCTGCGGCCCGCCAGGCAGCACCAGCTTTTCCAGGTAATCCAGATCCTCGCGCACCAGCCGCAGCGATTCGCGCACGTCCGGCGAGCGCGGTCGCCGGGCGGCGTCGCGCAACAGTGATTGCACGGCCATGTCGGCCATGATGGCCGCAACTTCCGCGCGGCCCAGCCTGCCGTCCGGCTTGTACCACCATGCCGACCAGTTGCACATGCCGATGAGGCTGAAAGCCGCGACGTGGGGATCGACCATGCGGAACTGGCCGTCGCGGATGCCGTTTTCGATGACCCGGCTGAAGTTCTCCAGCACGTTGCGCCGCGACGCCTGCACGGCCGCGCGCTGCTTGGGCGTCATGTCAGCCTCGGTCCGGTCGGCCACGCGAAATTCGGCGGTGCGCGACAGGATCAGGTCGGCGTGCTGCGTGACCAGGGCGCGCAGCGCCTCGACCGGATCCAGGTCCTCGCGGGTGGCGGTTTCGCCGGCCATTTTCTTGGCCGCGCTCAGCACGTCTTCAGTCAGCGAACGCAGGATCGCGTCCTTGCTTTTGAAGTAGTAGTAGACGGCGGTGCGGCTCAGGCCCAGGGACTCGGCGATGTCCTGGATGCTGGTGCCGCCGGAGCCGCGCTTGATGAAGAGCGTGGCGGCGGCGTCGAGTATGGCGGTGCGCAGCGCTTCGCCCTTCAGCGCTCCCTTGGTGCTTGCGTCGTTCACGTTGCGATGTTCCTCGAATAGACCGTCCGGGACGGCCCCGTCCCGAAATTATGGCATGCGCGTTTCGGCTTCCCGGTCGCGCCGGGCATTGTTTTGCCCCTGTTGAGTCCCTCATTTTTGACGCTACTGTCAATTTTTTAAATTTAATTGACACTAAAGTCAAATATTCGTCTAATACGTCAAACCGAGGTCCACAGAACCTCGCCACAGGAGACGAATGTGACTACCGCCGCCCCCTCCAGCCAGATCACCGCAGGCTTTCTCAACACCGATTGGAACCCCCGCGACCTGCCCGCCGGCGCCTCGACCCGCAACGTCGTGCTGCGCACCGCGGACGGCGCCGCCACCTCCGGATCGCTGTACCAGCCGGCCGGCCCGCGTCCCGACACCGTGGTCTGCGTGATGCATCCGCGCGAGTTCATGGCCTGCCACTACCTGATTCCCGACATCGTCGGCGCCGGCTTTGCCGCCTGGTCGCAAGGCGCCCGCTCGGTCGGCAACGACCTCAGGCTGGAACATGAACAGGCGCTGCAGGACGTGGCCGCCGGCCTGCGCTTCCTGCGCGAGCAGGGCTTCAAGAAGATCGTGCTGCTGGGCAATTCCGGCGGCGCCGGCCTATATGCCTTCTACGCGCAGCAAGCCGGCCTGCCCGCCGGCGAACGCGTCGCCCGCACGCCGGGCGGCAAGGCCTGCGGACTGGATGAACTGGACATGCCCGAGGTGCACGGGTTGGTGCTGGTGGGCCCCCACCCCGGCCAGGGCGCGCTGCTGCTGAACTGCATCGACCCCTCGGTCGGCGACGAGAACGACGCCCTGTCGGTGGTGGCGGAACTCGATCCGCTGGCGCCCGAAAACGGCTACCGCCCCAAGGGCCAGGCGCGCTATGCGCCGGAATTCGTCGCCCGCTACCGTCAGGCGCAGCGCGACCGCGTGGCCCGCCTGGACGCGCAGGCGCGGCAGATCATCGCCGACCGCCTGGCGGCCCGCGCCGACGTCAAGAGCGGCGCCGACGCTTCCGCCGGGCGCCGTCGCCAAGCCGCGCACACGCCCGTGCAGGTGGTCTGGCGCACCGACGCCGACCTGCGCTGCCTGGACCTCAGCCTGGATCCTTCCGACCGCCACCCGGGCTCGCTCTGGGGCAAGGATCCTTACGCGTCGAACTACGGCGCCGTCGGCTTCGCCCGCTTCTGCACGCCCGAGAGTTGGCTGTCGACCTGGTCCGGCCTGTCGTCCAACGCCAGCATGGAACGCACCGCCGGCGGCATCGTCCAGCCCACCCTGATCATCGAATACACCGGCGACCAGGCCTGTTTCCCTTCCGACGTGCGCGCCATCCATGACGCCATCCCCGCGCCGGACAAGACCCACCTGCGCATCCGCGGCGACCACCACGGCCGCGCCCTGGCTGAAACCGAAGAACCCGGGCGTTACGCCGCCGGCCGCGAACTGGCCGCCTGGCTGCGCCAGCGTTTCCTCTAATCCGAATGTCGACGGAGCAAGTCATGACTGCAACCCCCAAGCCCCCCGCCCCCCTGCGCCTGCACGGCGTGGACCACACGGCGCGGCCCACCTGGCGCCTGCGCGAAACCGTCGCCTTCTACCGCGACATCCTCGGCCTGCCGCTGGTCCATGTGATCTCGGCGCGCGGCTGGGGCCCCGCCACGCACCCGGACTTCCTGCACTTCTTTTTCGATAGCGGCCAGGGCAGCACGATTGCGTTCTTCTACTACCTGGGCTCGGACGAACCGGAGGCGCTGCGCGGACGCAGCAGCATGCGGCCGCTGCCCGAGGACCATGTGTTCGACGCCACCCATACCGCCTGGCTGGTCGATAGCGAAGACGAGCTCAAGGCCTGGAAGCAAAAACTGCAGGACGCCGGGCTAGAGGTCTCCGTCGAAACCCGCCACGAGGTGATCGAATCCATCTATGTGCGCGATCCCAACGGCTACTTCATCGAATTCACGCGCAAGCTGCGCCCGTTGGGCGAGGTCGACGCGATCGACGCCGACCTGACGCTGCGCGCGGCCATGCAGGCCGAAGCCGATGCGGAATCGGCCGGCGGCCGCATCCGGCATATCGACGACGTCTGGGCGCGCAAGGCCGCGCTGCTGGAAGACCGGCTGCAGATGGCGGACAGCGCCGCCGAGCCGCGCGTGCGGATCTTCGTGCCCCGGGTCGAGGAATTCTCTTCCCTGGTGCAGGACGCTTCCGAGCGCGAGAACTGCACGGTGCTGCCGGGCGAGCATTTCGACTGCATCGTCGCCGACGGCCCGCTGGAGTTCCAGCGCAAGGCCCTGGGGCTCAAGCCCGCCGTCTGGTACGGCTTGTTCACCGGCGGCGTCAGCGGCACGATCGACGTATTGGATCGGGACCGCGTCCTGATCTCGGCCGTGCGCCACTGAGACACGGGCCAGGAGGAGACAACCATGCGAGATATACGCCACCCCATAGAGGGCGTGATCTACCACCACGCCGAACGGGCCCGCCAGTACTTCGCCAGCGGCGCGTGGGAGCGCTCGACCGTGGGCGCGGCGCTGCACGCCACCGCCCTGCGTTGCCCCGAGCGCACCGCGCTGATCATCGACGAAGGCAGCCTGAGTTTCCGCGAACTGGATGAACAGACCGATCGGCTGGCCGCCGCCTTGCTGAAACTCGGCCTGGCGCCGGCGGACCGCGCCATCTTCCAGATGGGCACCACGCTGGAAACGGCGCTGGCCCTGCTGGCCTGCTACAAGGCGGGCATCGTACCCGTCTGTTCGCTGCCGCAGCACCGCGAACTGGAGATCGGCCAGTTGACGCGCCAGACTCGCGCCCGCGGCTATTTCGTGCAAGCCGACTTCGGCAAGTTCGACCTGCCGGCCTTCGCCGCGGGCATGCTGGCCGCGAGCGACACGCTGGAGCACCTGGTCGTAGCGCGCGGCGACTCGCCGCACGGCGTGTCGCTCCATGCGCTGCTGGACGCGATGCCGCTGGCCGAGGCCCGCCTCATCCTGGCGGACCAGGGCCCCGGCTGCGAAGACGTGCTGAGCTTCCAGCTGTCGGGCGGCACCACCGGCATGCCCAAGATCATCCCGCGCTTCCATGCCGAGTACCTGGGCCATTCGCTGGCCTGCGCCCGGCGCTACAAGATGCAGGACGACGACCGCATCATCTGGGCGCTGCCCCTGCTGCACAACGCCGCCCAGGTCTATGTGCTGATTCCCGTGATCGCCATGGGCGTATCCGCGGTGCTGATGCCACGGGTCGACGTGCCGCGCATGCTGGAGCTGATCGAGCGCCACCGCGTCACCCGCGCCATGTCCATCGGGCCGATAGCGCCGCAGCTCATGGCCTTCCCCGACCTGGCGCGCTACGACCTGTCCACGCTGCGCCTGTTCATCACCATGAGCGCGGCCGACCGGCTCGAAGCCCATCTGAACGTGCCCTGCTCCAATCTGTTCGGTATCACCGAAGGGCTGCTGCTGGGCTCGCCCGCCGACGCGTCCGAGTACGAGCGGCACCACACCCAGGGACGCTCGGGCTGCGCCGAAGACGACATCCGCCTGCTGGCGCCCGGCACTGAGGAGCCAGTGGCCGAAGGGCAAATGGGCGAACTCTGCTTCCGCGGCCCCGCCACCCTGCCGGGGTTCTTCGACGCTCCCGCCGCCAACGCCTCGGCCTACACCTCCGACGGCTATTACCGCACCGGCGACATGATGACGGCGCGCGTGGTGGACGGGAAAACCTGCTACGCCTTCGAGGGCCGCCTGCGCGACAACATCAACCGCGGCGGCGAGAAGATCGGCTGCGAGGAAGTCGAGGCGCTGGTGGGCGCGCATCCGGCCATTTCCGAGGCGCGGCTGGTGGCCATGCCCGACCCTTTCTATGGCGAGAAAGGCTGCGTCTTCGTCATCGTCCGGCCCGGGCATAAGGCGCCGAGCCTGACGGAACTGGCGGATTTCCTCACCGGCCAGGGGCTGGCCAAATACAAGTGCCCGGAACGCATCGAACAGATCGAGGCCTTTCCCGTGACCAAGGTCGGCAAGCTCGACAAGGCCGCCCTGCGCCATAGCGTCGCGGAAATGCTCAACCAGGAGGCCGCCAAGGCCAGGGAGAACGGCAATGACCAGCACTGAATACGTAGTGAGCGAGACGCCGTTCATCGTGCGCCGCCGCGTCAAATGGGGCGATTGCGATCCCGCCGGCGTGGTTTACACCGTCACCTTCGGCGAATACGTGCTGTCGGCGGCCGAACTGTTCTACGGCCATCTGTTCAACGGCACGCCGCAGCGCATCAAGGACGAGCATGGTTTCGGCACGCCGACGCGCGCGCTGGCCTTCGACTTCCAGGCCTCGCTGTGGCCGGACGAGGAATTCGACATGTGCGTCAGGGTCGAGGAAATCCGCACCCGCACCTACACCCTGCACGTCGCCGGCAGCGTGCGCGGCCAGCCCGCCTTCGATGCCCGGCTGACCCCGATCTGCGTGGCGCGCGGCGAACGGCGCGCCATCGAAGTGCCCGCCGCGCTGCGCGGCGCCTTGCAGTCATATCAGGAAGCCTGCGCGCAGGCCGAAGCAAACAGGAGCCAAGCAAAATGAAGATCGCCATCATCGGAGCAGGCCCCGCCGGCCTGTACTTTTCGCTGCTGGCCAAGAAGCATGCCCCGCAGCACGACATCACCGTCTACGAACAGAATCCGCGCGGCGCCACCTACGGCTGGGGCGTGGTGTTCTCGGACATCGGCCTGTCCTTCCTGCGCGAGGCCGACCCGGAATTCTTCAAGGCCTTCGTGGCGCACCACGAACGCTGCGACTACATGGAGATCATCCACCAGGGCGCCCGCGTCCAGGTCCAGGGCAACCATTTCTCGCGCACGGCCCGCATCGACATGCTGGAAGTCCTGGAAAAAGCCTGCCTGGAAGCCGGCGTGAAGATCCTGCACGAGCAGCGGATCGAGGACATCGGGCGGCTGGCCGCGGAAGTGGACATGGTAGTGGCCGCCGACGGCAGCAACAGCGCCGTGCGCAAGCAGTACGCCGAGCACTTCCGCCCCAGCTTCGAACGCCGCCGCAACAAGTTCGCCTGGTATGGCACCCGCCAGCGCTTCCATCCGGTATCGCTGATCTTCCGCGAAACAGACCACGGCATCTTCATCGCCCACAGCTACCAGTACAGCAAGGATCTCAGCACTTTCCTGGTGGAAGTGGACCCGGACACCTGGCAGCGCGCCGGCCTGGACTCGGCCAGCGAGGACGCCAGCCGCCGCTATTGCGCCGAGGTGTTCCGCGCCGACCTGGGCGCGAACGAACTGCTGGGCAACCGCTCCTTGTGGTTCGAGGCCAGCATCGTGCGCAACGAGCGCTGGTCGCACGGCAACATCGTGCTGCTGGGCGATGCACTGCGCACCGTGCATTTTTCGCTGGGCTCCGGCACCCGGATGGCGATGCAGGACGCGATCGCGCTACATCAGGGCCTGACGCAGCATCCCGACGACGCGCAGGCCGCGTTCGCGCACTTCGAGGCGCAGCGCCGTCCGGCTTCGGCCAATTTCCAGACCGCCGCCGCGCGCAGCCTGGACTGGTACGAGAACGTGGCCGAGAAGATGCACCTGGACCCGGTGTCCTTCGCCTACGACTACATGCGCCGCACCGGCCAAGTCAGCCACGACGACCTGCGCCAGCGCGATCCGGGCTTCGCCGCTGCCTACGAGGCGCGGCATCCGGAAGCGGCCGCCGTGTCCTGAAGCGCTGTTTTGAGTACCCGGCCGCGGCGCTTTTATCCGCGCTTGCGGCCTCAACGATAAGCGGCGCCGGGAAGCGCCGCGAACCATCCATGGAAAGTGGAGGAGACATGAAAAATACCCTCTGGTGCATGGCGCTGACCGGCGCCCTGGCCTGCGCCTCGGCACAGGCCCAATCCGACAAATACCCCGAACGGCCGGTGCGCATCGTGCTGCCGTACTCGGTGGGCAGCGGTCCCGACGCCGTCGCCCGCATGCTGGGCGAACAGCTCACGGCGGCCTGGAAGCAGCCGCTCATCGTCGAGAACAAGCCCGGCGCCAACGGCTGGCTGGCGATCGGCGAGGTCAAGCGCGCCACGCCCGACGGCTACTCGCTGGCCGTGGTGGACAACACCCACATGACGCTGCAGCCGCAGCTCTACCGCAACCTGCCCTTCGATCCGGTCAAGGATTTCGTGCCGGTGGCGCCGATCTACACCACGCATTTCTTCATGGTCGTATCGGCCTCCTCGCCCTGGAACAATGTCACCGATCTGATCGCGGCGGCCAAGGCCCAGCCCGGCAAGCTGACCTACGGCACCTGGGGCATGGGCAGCGTGGCGCACGTGGGCACGTCCATGTTCCAGACCGCCACGCAGACCAACATGACCCACGTCCCCTTCAAGGACCTGGCCCAGCTCTACACGGCAGTGGCCAACGGCGAAGTGGACTGGGCCTTCGGCACCGCCGCCACGGTGCAGAACCTGTACCAGGCCAAGCGGGTCAAGCTGCTGGCGCTGGCGGCGCCGTCGCGCCTGGGTTCCTACGCCGACGTGCCCACGGTCAGCGAGGCTGGCGGCCCCAAGGACTTCGAACTGAAGACCTGGGTCGCAGCCTTCGCGCCCAAGGGCACGCCGGATGCCGTGGTCAAGCGCATCAATGACGCCATCGCCCAGGCCGTGGTGACGCCCGCGGTGCGCAAGCGTTTCGAGACCTATGGCTTTGACGCCTGGCCGCAGGATGCCGCCGCGCTGGCCCAGGCCCGCGACGCGGACTCGGCGCGCTTTGCGGCCGTGGTCAAGGAGGCCAATATTTCTTTGGACTGACGCCGGTCCGGGGGCCGCCCGCGCGGCCTCCCTCTCGGACGAGCGCCGATGACATCTGCCTCTGGCCGCCCCCTCAGGCCTTCGCCTCAGGCGCCCGCCTCAGGCGTCCGCCTCCGGCGCCTTGGGCGTGGCCGTCAGACGCTGCGCCATGAACTCCAGGAACTCGCGGGCCAGCGCCGGCAGCGTCCGGCCCTGCAATGTCAGCACCTGGATGCTCCGCTGCCGCATCTCCGGATTGCTGAACGGCACCGCGGCCAGACCCTCTCCGTCGCGCTGTCCCAACATGGTCAGGTAGCCCGACAGCGCCACGATGTCGCTGCCGGGCAGCATGGGCAGAAAGGCCGCGGAATGGTTGGATACATAGGCCGGCTCGATGTGCAGCCCCGCGTTCGCGCAAGCCGCGTCGAACAACTGCCGCACCGTGGTGCCCTGATCGCCCAGCGACAGCGGCACCTTCGCCAGGTCGCGCATGCTGAGGCTGCGCCGGCTGGCCAGCGGATGGTTCCGGCACATCACCGCATAGACCGGGGCGCGCACCAGCAGTTCGGTCTTGAGGCGGTCATCCTGCGCGGTGGTGTAGCGCAGCGCCAGCTGCGACAGGCCTTCCAGGATCTGGCGGCTGACTTCCTCGGGGCGTTCCACGTGCAGATGGAAACGGGCTTCGGGCCGGACCCGCTTGAACTCGGCCATGCACATGGGCAGGAAACGGTGGGCGAAACCCTCGGTGCAGGCCAGGCGTATGGTCACGTCGCCCAGGTGGCTGCGCTGGCGTATCTCGGTGGTGACGCGCTCTGCTTCCAGCGCCGCGGCATTGGCATAGGCGGCCAATTGGCGGCCGGCCTCGCTCAGTTCCATGCCGCGCGCCTGCCGCTCGAACAATGCAATGCCCAGCCCGTCCTCCAGCTTGGCGATCTGCCGGCTGACGGCCGAGGCCGCCACGTGCTGCGCAGCCGCGGCGCCGGCGATCGAGCCGCAGCGCGCGACCTCCAGGAAGTACCTCAAGCCCAGCGAAATCATGGCGCCCCTTTTATCCATGCCTTTATGGCAATGAAAGAATGCTAATTATCTAATTGTGGCATGCGGTGAAGCGTAATAACTTTGTGCCCCCCTCAGCATCCCAGGCAACGAAGTGATACGCGAACAAGCCCTGCTCCAAGCCGTTCAAGCCTATGACAACGGCGACCTTCAAGCCGCCCTGGCCCGCCGCGTCGCCTACGCGACGGAAAGCGAAGTGGCTGACCAAGCCCCCGCCCAGCACGCCTACCTGGACGAAGAGCTTGTTCCGCTGCTGCGGGACTTGGGCTTCGCCTGTGAGGTGCATCCCAACCCCTCCGGCGCCGACCTGCCTATCCTGGTGGCGCGCCGCATCGAGCAGGCCGGCCTGCCCACGGTGCTGATGTACGGCCATGGCGACGTGGTGCGCGGCAATGCCGCCAAATGGGAAGCCGGCCGCGATCCCTGGCGCCTGCAGGTCGAGGGCGACCGCTGGTACGGGCGCGGCACCGCCGACAACAAGGGCCAGCACAGCATCAACCTGGAAGCGCTGCGCCAGGTCATCGCCGCACGTCGCGGCGCGCTCGGCTTCAATACCATCTGGCTGATCGAGACCGGCGAGGAAGCGGGCTCCCCCGGACTGGCCGCCTTCTGCCAGGCCCAGCGCGAGGCGCTGGCGGCGGACGTGTTCATCGCCAGCGACGGGCCGCGCCTGAGCGCGCAGCGCCCGACCCTCTTCATGGGCTCGCGCGGCGCGGTGAACTTCGAACTGAAGCTGCGCTTGCGCGAACGCGGCTATCACTCAGGCAACTGGGGCGGCCTGCTGGCCAACCCGGCCATCGTGCTGGCGCACGCCATCGCCACGCTGGTCGATGCGCGCGGCCGCATCACGGTGCCGGGCCTGCGCCCGCCCCCCATTCCGGACGCGGTGGCCGAGGCGCTGGCCGACCTGGAAGTCGGCGGCGGCCAGGACGATCCCGACATCAACGCCTGGTGGGGCGAGCCCGGGCTGAGCGCGCCCGAGAAGGTATTCGGCTGGAACAGCCTGGACGTCCTGACTTTCGGCGCCGGCGATCCGGCCAAACCGGTCAACGCCATACCGCCCGAAGCCGTGGCCTGGTGCCAGTTGCGCTTCGTGGTAGGCACGGATTGGCGAGCGCTGGAGACCCACGTGAAGGAACATTTGCGCGCGGCGGGCTTCGAGGACGTGCAGGTACGCATCGGCATGCAGGCCGGCGCCACCCGCCTGTCACCCGACAATCCCTGGGTGCGCTGGGCCGCGACCTCGCTGGAGCGCAGCACCGGCAAGCGCCCGGCGCTGCTGCCAAACCTGGGTGGATCGCTGCCCAACGACATCTTCGCCGACCAGCTGGGCCTGCCCACCTTGTGGGTACCGCATTCCTATCCCGCTTGCGCCCAGCACGCACCCAACGAACACCTGCTGGGCAGCGTCGCCCGCGAGGGGCTGGCGATCATGGCTGGCCTGTTCTGGGACCTGGGCGATCAGGGCAACGCCCTGCGCCAGGCGGCCGCCAGCCCGTCTTCCAACGCCAACTGACCGGGACCTCCGTCATGACCGTCAAACTCCGCGCCGCCCTGGCGGCCGCAAGCCTTGCCGCCCTCGCGTATGCCGGCGGCGCCCACGCCGCCTATCCCGAACAGGCGATCAAGATCGTCGTGCCCTTTACCCCAGGCGGGGCGACCGACGCCGTGGCGCGGCTGCTGGCCAACAAGCTGTCCGGCAAATTCGGCCAGGCCGTCATCGTGGAGAACCGTCCCGGCGCCTCCACCGTGATTGGCGCGGAAGCGGCAGCGCGCGCGCAGCCCGACGGCTACACGCTGATGCTGTCGGGCAGCACCACCTACACCGTGCTGCCGGCGCTCAAGCCCGGCCTGCCCTATGATCCGCAGAAGAGCTACGAACACATCGCCATCGTCGCGATGGCGCCCGTGGTGCTGCTGGCCAAGAACGGGCTGGCGGCCGGCACCATCCAGGAAGCGGCCGCGCTGGCCAAGCAGCGCAGCGGCAAGGACAGCCTGATGTACGGCACCTTCGGCGCCGGATCGGCCCCCCATCTGGCAGGCGAAATGTACGCGGAGGCCGCGGGCGCGAAGATGACGCCGGTGCCCTACAAGGGCAGCGCGCAGCTGGTCACGGCGATGATAGGCGGCGAGGTCGACCTGGGCGTGGACACCGTGTCTTCGGCCGCGCCGCAGGTCCGCGCCGGCAAGATCCGCGCCTTGGCCGTGACGGGCGAGCGCCGCATGCCGCAGCTGCCCGACGTACCCACCTTCACCGAAGCGGGCATGCCGGATGTGTCTTTCGTCGGCTGGTACGCGCTGGTGGCGCCGGCGCGCACGCCGGCCCCGGTGGTCGACACTCTGAGCCGCGCCGTGGCGGAAATCATGCAGGATCCGCAAGTGCGCAAGTCGGTCGCGGACCTGGCGCTGGATCCCGTCTATTTGCCCGGGCCGGCATTCAAGGCGCAGATCACCAAGGAACTGCGCACC
Organism: Achromobacter sp. D7-1; assembly: GCF_059760445.1. Taxonomy (NCBI): domain Bacteria; kingdom Pseudomonadati; phylum Pseudomonadota; class Betaproteobacteria; order Burkholderiales; family Alcaligenaceae; genus Achromobacter; species Achromobacter sp. D7-1. The sequence goes on from NZ_JCBAMT010000041.1 coordinate 11,162, forward strand.
TTTTCAGAGGTCGCGGCGCGCGCCGGCATCACCCTGGACTAGCGGTAGCGGGCTGGCGCCTGCCCTCAGTCGGGCTGGGTGCGGGTGATCTTGGACCCTTGCAGGCCCATGCCGGCCATCAGTCCCTGTCCGCCGAATGGCACGGCGTATACATCCTGGCTCAGGGTGGTGGTGGTAATGCTGGCGGCATAGCTATCGTCCACCACGACCAGGCTGGGGCCGGCGCCAAGCGACCAGCCGTCGCTCTGGTCCAGGTACTGCAGCGCCGGCTCGTTCATGAAGAACAGCGCATAGCTGAACTCCTGCGCGCCGGCCTGAAGGCCGAACGAGACCGCCGATATGTTGTAGTAACCCTGGACCTTGCCGCCCCGGATGAGCGCGCCGTTGCCGGTTTCCGCGCCGACCAGCAGGCCGCCCTTCAGGATGCGGGGGAACACCAGCACGCCCACCGCCTTCTTGCCCAATTCACGTGTCCTGGGTTCCTGCTGGTACAGGCGATCCAGCGCGCTGCGCGCCTCCCGGCTGAGCTCGGCCGCGGACTCCGCCCTGGCCTGTGGCGCCAGGAAAAAACAGGCAGCCCACAAAAAAAGGCTGGCCGACAGCCAACCCCAACGGTACATAGGCAAAACGGACGCGCGACGCATACAGCCCCCTTGTCTGAAGGACGGCAAGCGCCAAGCGCGCTCGCCCCGACTTGCCAGTGCAGTATTGGCAGGCGCATGTGGCTTGTCAAGAGGCGTCCGCACCCGTGCTGGCGCCTGGGCATTCTCACACCATGGGCGGCGACGTCTCCCTTTCGGGATGGCGGTGCCTGGCCAGGGCATCGATGAATGCGGACACGCTCTTGGCCGCAGCCGCCGCGTCCACGATCAGCAGGCCCGCGTCGGCCTGGCCCGGTGCGATGCCTGCCGCAGCAAAGAGCTGCGCGCCTGCGCCCACGCCCATCAGACTCTTCCCGTGGCGGAACGCATCGCGCAGGAACTCCAGCGCACGCCCGTCCTCGCGCAGGCGCGCCACGGCGGCCTCGCCCCCCGCCACCACCGCCCCATCGAATAGCGCGGAAGGATGATTGTCGAGGGAGGCGTCGGCGTCCACGGCCCCGCCCTCATCCGTTGGGACGGGACCGATGCGCTGCCCCACCAGGCGCACCACGGCGCCGGCCGCGATCAGCCCTTGCGCCACGGCGGCCACGGCTTTGCCGTCCGCGCCTTCGGCCACCAGGATCGCAACCTTTCGAGTCGCGATGCCGGCCTCGCCAGGGCGCGCAGTCAGCGACAAGGCCGGCGACACTTCGATTTCCGGTTTGGGCGGGCGGTCGATCGCTCGCGGCAACGGGGCCGGCAAAGCCATGCCCAACTGATCCGCCACACCCTGAGCCAGCGCTTCGGACACATTGCGCAGCGACGCGACCATGCGCTGGCGCACCGCAGGCACCGTGACCTTGCTCAATTCGAAGGCGTAGGCATCGACGATGTGGCGTTGTTCCCAGTCCGCCTGGCTTTCATAGAACAGCGTTGCCTGGTTGTAGTGCTCGGCAAACTTCTCGGGATGTCCGCGCAGTTCGTCGCCCGTCTCCGGCTCCGGAAACGACACGAAGCCCTCCATGCCGGCCTGGAACGGACAGCCGCCGGCGAGCGAATTGGGCTCGTAGGCCACGCGTCCGCGATGGATGGCCTGGCGGTGCATACCGTCGCGCTGGTTGTTGTGCACGGGAGCCAGCGGCGCGTTGATCGGGATTTCGTGGAAGTTCGGTCCGCCCAGCCGCGATATCTGGGTGTCCACATAGGAATGGATGCGCCCCGCCAGCAGCGGATCATTGGTGAAGTCCAGGCCGGGCACGACGTGGGCCGCGCAGAAGGCAACCTGTTCGGTCTCGGCGAAGAAATTGTCGGGATTGCGGTCCAGCACCATACGCCCGACCGGCATCACGGGCACCAGTTCTTCCGGCACGATCTTGGTGGCGTCCAGCACGTCGAAGCTGAATCCTTCCGCCTGCTCCTCGGTGAACACCTGCACGCCCAGTTCCCATTGCGGGCCATTACCGGCATCGATCGCCTCCCACAGATCGCGGCGGTGGAAGTCGGGGTCGGCGCCGGACACTTTGACAGCCTCGTTCCAAACCTGCGAATGCGTGCCCAACAGCGGATTCCAGTGGAACTTCACCAGACGCGACTCGCTGGTGGCGTTGACGAAGCGGAAGGTATGCACGCCGAAGCCCTGCATCATCCGGTAGCTGCGCGGGATGGCGCGATCCGACATCAGCCACATCAGCATGTGGGTGGATTCCGGCATCAGCGACACGAAGTCCCAGAAGGTGTCGTGCGCGGATGCGGCCTGGGGCATGCCATGGTGTGGCTCGGGTTTGACGGCATGCACCAGGTCCGGAAACTTCATCGCGTCCTGGATGAAGAACACGGGCATGTTGTTGCCGACCAGGTCCCAGTTGCCCTCGTCCGTATAGAACTTCACGGCGAAGCCGCGCACGTCCCGGGCCGTGTCCTTGGAGCCGCGCTCGCCTGCCACGGTCGAAAAGCGCACGAATACCGGCGTGCGCTTGCCGGCTTCGGCGAACAGCGACGCGGCCGTCAGGTCAGTGAGCGGCTTATAGCATTCGAAGTAGCCATGCGCGGCTGAACCGCGCGCGTGCACGATGCGTTCCGGAATCCGCTCGTGGTCGAAATGCGTGATCTTCTCGCGCAGGATGAAGTCCTTGAGCAAGGCCGGCCCGCGCAGGCCGGCCTTCAGCGAGTGCTGGTTGTCGCTGACGCGCACACCCTGGTTGGTGGTCAGCATTTGTCCGCTCGAATCGGCCCGCACACGCTCCAGCCGTCCGTCGGCCGCATTGACCCCGGCCGCGGCTGCGCCCCCAGTCTTGTCCGAGGTCTCGGCTTCGGACAACGAACTGGCCGTCGCGGCAGGATCCGCGTCAGCCACGTGGGCGCCGGCATAGGGACAACGCGCCCCTTCCTCGCCATATTCCGCGGCCTTGCCGGCATTGTGGGGGATGGCCGCGGCCGTCGCGCCCACGGCCGCGGCGCGCTTGAGCGCCGGGTGGCTGGGCTTGCCCGCGGGGCCGGACGCCGGACCGCTGTCCGTATTCATGTAGGCCGTGTCCACGGCCGCGCCCGCGCCGCGCTTGCCTGCTGCTTTCTTGCCTGGCATCGCAATCTCCTAGTGGCTCAGCATCTTGCCGCGCGCCTGCTCGGCCCGAGACGCGCCAATGGCGCTCTCTACCTGCTTGACCTCTTCTGGAGGCGGCAGCACCGCAGGGAATCCCAGGGACTGGATCCACAACTCGCGCGACCAGCCTTGCGTGTGATAGAGGTGATGGTCCTCGTCCGTGGCGACGGCGTCGTACGCCTGCTTGAGCACCTTGGCCTGGTCGCCGCTGTGCTGTTCGGCAATCACGCCGATCAGGGACCAGTTGGCGTGGTCCTTGGTCTCGGCCAGCACCACGCATTCGGTGGCCACCAGTTGGGCCGCGTCCGGGTCGCCGGCGTTGATCGCCATCTTCATGGCCTTGACCAGCGATTCGCCGATATGGCGCACCACCTGCCTGCCCGGGGGTTGCGCCTCCGGATCCAGGCGCAACTGCTCGAATACGGTCAACAGTACGCGGCGATGGGTGCGCGTTTCTTCCAGGTAGCCGAGCCATTCCTTCTTCAGATCCTCATTCACCGCGCAGGTCACGGCGGTTTCATAGACGGCCAGGCCGCCTATCTCGGTCTCCAGGGCCTGGTACAACAATTCCTCGATTTGCGAGGTATTTCCGGCTTTGCGTTTCATTGGGCGCTCCTCTTTCGTTCACATGGGGCATCCGCGCATGCCCGCGGCGGATATGCGGATGGAGCGCCTACCCAGCAATTGCCATGCCCGGTCCGTGCTCGCTCGCGCTATGTCCAGGGCGGCCCGCGCCGGTTGCCGCCCGCGGCACGGAAAATACAAGTCGACGACGCGGTCTGCCTCGTCCCCATTTAGACTAGAATTGGAACTATTCTCAATAAAATCAGACCGTCCGGCTCGCGGCGGCACCAACAAGAAAGAGGCTCGTCCTGAAATCCGGTTTCCGCCTGTCCATGGCCTGGCTCCACACCTGGGTCGGCCTGTGGTTTTCCTGGCTGCTGTTCACCGTCTTCCTGACGGGCTCGCTGGCCGTTTTCTCCGAACCCATCACGCACTGGATGACGCCCGAGCACCAGGAGGCGGAAGCACGGGCCGCGCAAAAGGAAAGCGTCCCGGTAGACCGCGCCCGCCGGCTGGAACTGGCCGTGGACTATATGGCGCGCAACCATGCGGGCGCGGGTATGTGGGAAATCTGGCCGGTCGACCGCTTTCACAACAACGGGCTGACCGCCTATTGGTTCGACAAGAACGGCCAGTATGCCGACGCCGAACTGGACCCCGACACCGGCGCGGAACTTGACGACCACCACGAGGCCGAAGCCCGCGCAACGCAGGGCGGCTCGCATTTCGTGGATTTCCACTACACCTTGCACGACGCCGGCCTGGGCCTGTGGATCGTCGCCTTTGCCAGCATGGCCATGCTGGTCGCCCTGATTTCGGGCGTGGTCACGCACAAGCGCATCTTCAAGGACTTCTTCACCTTCCGCGCGAAGAAGGGCCAGCGCTCCTGGCTGGACGCGCACAACGCGGTGGCGGTCCTGACACTGCCCTTCCAGTTCATGATTGCCTACACCGGCATCGTGATATCGAGCGCGATATTGATGCCCGCCCCCGTCGCGGCAACCTATGGCGCCGACCCGCGGGCCAGCCGCCTCTTCCTGGCCGAACTGTCCGGCGAGGACCGGCCTGCGCGCACCGGCGTGGCTCAGAGCATGCCGGCGCTGGAACCCATCGTGGCCCGCGGCGAGCAACTGATCGGGCAGACGGCGCGCGCCATCGTCATCAACAACCCCGAAGACAGCTCCATGCGCATCGGCGTCTATGGCTGGAATGAAGCCACCGACGACGCCAGGAACATCAGCGCCACCACCGGCATGGCCGAATTTTCCGCCAGCGGCGAACTGCTGCGCGTACGGCCCCCAGGCGGGGTCCACGGCGGCGCGCCTTCCCTGACATTCCAGGTGATGAGCGGTCTGCATATGGTCAAGTTCGGCGGCCTGGCCATGAAATGGCTGTACTTCATCTGCGGCCTGGCCGGTGCGGCCATGATGGGCACGGGCGCGCTGTTGTTCATGGTCAAGCGTCGCGCCAAGCATGGCGGCGAATTCGGCAGCGCGACGGCGCGCGTGTACCGGTTGATAGAAGGTTTGAACGTGGCCGCGCTGGCCGGACTGGCCATCGCCTGCATCGGCTACTTCTGGGCCAACCGCCTGCTGCCCGTGGCGCTGGAAAACCGCGCGCTGTGGGAGCTGCGTTGCTTCTTCGCGATATGGGCGCTGACCCTGGCGCATGCCTGGCTGTGCAGCCCGCGCCGCGCCTGGATCTCGCAACTGGCCCTGCTGTCGGCGCTGTGCCTGCTGCTGCCGGTGCTGTCGCTCGTCACCCTGGGCGACCATCCCCTGGCGCAGATCGCCCGCGGCGACTGGGAAAGCGCGGGCGTCGAACTGACGTCCGTCGCGTTCGGCGTACTATCGGGCTGGGCGGCCCTGTTGTTGTGGCGACGGCCCGCAAGCGCGCCCGCCCGGCGCAATCCCCGCAGTGACGCAGAGGCGGCCGCATGAACATCAACGACCTGTACGCAATTTCCATGGCGCTGCTGCTGACCTACTCCGGCATGGCTTGCCTGAGCCTGGCCATGCCGCGCCATTACGACCAAATCTGGGGACGCGATCCGTCCGCCGGCCACACCCGCGTGCTGCGCGGCGCCGGCGTGCTGTTGCTGGCGCTGGCCTTGCTGCCCTGCGTCGGGCTGTGGGGCAATACCGTGGGCGTGGTGGCATGGCTGGGCTGGCTCTCGGCCGGCGCCCTGCTCTGGGTCGGCATGCTGTCCTGGGCGCCCCGCCCGGCCGCCGGCACCGCCGCGCTGGCCGTGGCGATATCCCTGGCCGGGGTCGGCATCGGCTTCTGAAGCTTCCGAAGCGCGCGTTTGATGCGCATCAAGCAAGACTGACATCCCAGCCGCGCGAGGCGATACGCGCACCATATGTGGTGGTAGAGTTTTCACACCCTACTACATATGGTGTCAGTCATGCATATCCAGCACATCCTCAAGCGCGACGGCCGGATCGCGGCGTTCGACCGCGACAAGATCGCCCAAGCCATGGCGGCGGCCGGCCAGAGCACCGGGGAACTGGACTTGGCGGGCGCACAAACGCTGACCGACGGCGTCATCGCCGCGCTGGCTGGCAGCCCCTGCCCTGGCGTCGAAACCATCCAGAACCGCGTCGAAGAAGCCCTGGTCCAGGCGGGCCACTGGCGCACCGCGCGCGCCTACATCGTGCACCGCGAACAGCACGCCCGGCTGCGCTCGCTGCGCCACACGCTGGTGGACGTGGAAAGCGCCATGGAGGAATACCTGGATCAGCGCGACTGGCGCGTCAACGCCAACGCCAACCAGGGCTACAGCCTGGGCGGCCTGATCCTGAACGTGGCGGGCAAGGTCACCGCCAACTACTGGCTGTCCAACGTGTTCGCGCCCGAAGCCGGCCGCGCCCACCGCGAAGGCGACATCCACATCCATGACCTGGACATGTTGAGCGGCTATTGCGCCGGCTGGTCGCTGCGCCAACTGCTGACCGAAGGCTTCAACGGCATCCCCGGCAAGGTGGAAGCGACTCCGGCGCGCCACATGTCGGCGGCCATCGGCCAGATCGTCAACTTCCTGGGCACGCTGCAGAACGAATGGGCCGGCGCGCAGGCGTTCAGTTCCTTCGACACCTACATGGCGCCCTTCATCCGCCGCGACGCCATGACGTACGCGGAAGTGAAGCAGTCCATGCAGGAACTCATCTATAACCTCAACGTGCCCAGCCGCTGGGGCACGCAGACGCCCTTCACCAACCTCACGTTCGACTGGACCTGCCCGCCGGACCTGAAGGAGCAGATCCCGTACATCGGCGGCGAGGAAATGCCGTTCTCCTACGGCGAACTGCAGACCGAGATGGACATGATCAACCGCGCCTACATCGAGGTCATGATGGCCGGCGACGCCAAGGGCCGCGTATTCACTTTCCCCATTCCCACCTACAACATCACGCCCGACTTCGACTGGGACCATCCCAACACCGAGCGCCTGTTCGAGATGACGGCGCGCTATGGCCTGCCCTACTTCCAGAACTTCCTGAACTCGGACCTGGAACCGCACATGGTGCGCTCGATGTGCTGCCGCCTGCAGCTGGACCTGCGTGAATTGCTCAAGCGCGGCAACGGCCTGTTCGGCTCGGCCGAGCAGACCGGCTCGGTCGGCGTGGTCACGGTCAACTGCGCGCGCCTGGGGTATACCTGCCGCGGCGACGAAGCGCGGCTGATGCAGCGCCTGGACCATCTGCTGGAGCTGGGCCGCGATGTGCTGGAAACCAAGCGAAAAGTGGTGCAGCGCTATATCGACCAGGGTCTCTATCCCTATACCCGCCGCTATCTGGGCACTCTGCGCAACCACTTCAGCACGCTGGGTGTGAACGGCATCAACGAGATGGTCCGCAACTTCACGGACGACGCCGAGGACATCACCTCTGCGGCGGGACACGCCCTGGCCGTGCGCCTCCTGGACCGCGTGCGCGCCCGCATGACCGAATTCCAGGAAGAGACCGGCCATCTGTACAACCTGGAAGCCACGCCCGCCGAAGGCACCACCTACCGCTTCGCCCGCGAGGACCGCAAGCGCTATCCCGCCATCTTGCAGGCGGGCAGCGAGACTCAGCCCTACTACACCAACTCCAGCCAGTTGCCGGTGGGCCACACCGACGATCCCTTCCATGCGCTGGAGCTGCAGGAAACGCTGCAAGGCAAGTACACCGGCGGCACCGTGCTGCACCTGTACATGAACGAGGCCGTGTCTTCCGCCGCCGCGTGCAAGCAGCTGGTGCGCCGCGCGCTGTCGAACTTCCGGCTGCCCTACATCACGGTCACGCCGACTTTCTCCATCTGCCCCAACCACGGCTATCTGGCGGGGCACCACGAGTTCTGCCCGAAATGCGATGCCGAGCTGCTGGCCAAGCAATCGGCATGCTGCACCCCGGCCTAGGACCTGGTCACCACGACAGGCCCCAACCGGACCGCCGGGCAGCCGCCCGGCATTCACTCCCTGAGGAACCGCCATGCAAACCTTGATCGCTCCCGAAGTCACCACCGCTCCCGCCCTGCGGCTGGACGACAGCCAGCGCGTGCGCTGCGAAATCTGGACCCGCGTCATGGGCTACCACCGCCCCGTCGCTTCCTTCAACACCGGCAAACAGGGCGAATTCAATGAACGCCGCTTCTTCGTCGAACGCAGCGCCTGAAGGCGCGCCACAAGCCGCCGCGTCCACCCCGGGCTGCGGCCCGGGCACGCGGCGGCTGACCGCGCGGCCGGCCTACCCGGCGCCGCCGCAACCGGTGGCCCAGCCCCTGCCGCGGCATTCGCCCGCGGTCGGCGGGCTGGTGCCTTTTTCCACCGTGGACTGGCCGGGGCAACTGGCCGCGGTCGTGTTCATCGCGGGCTGCCCCTGGCGCTGCCACTACTGCCACAACGTCGAACTGCAGACCCGCGCCGCGCGCTACGACTGGCGCGAGACGCGCGCCTTCCTGGAAACGCGCAAGGGCCTGCTCGACGCCATCGTATTTTCCGGCGGCGAACCCTTGAGCGAGCCGCGCCTGCCGCAGATGATCCGCGACGTCAGGCGCATGGGTTACCGCGTCGGGCTGCATACCGCCGGCATCTACCCCCTGCGCCTGGCCGACGTGCTGCGGTACCTCGACTGGGTCGGCCTGGACATCAAGGCCGACGCCCAGGGCTATGACGACATCACCGGCCGGCGCGACTCGCAGCGCCCTGCGCTGGCGTGCCTGGCGCAGCTGCTGGCTGCCGACATCGACTTCGAATGCCGCATCACCTGGCATCCGGACTGGCTGGACGAAACCCGGCTGCTGGCCCTGGCGCGCGAGCTGGCGCGCCGCGGCGTGCGCCGCTTTGCCGTGCAGGGCGCGCGCCGCTCGCCCGACGCGCCGCCGGTGCGCGCGCTCGGCGCGCCGGCCCTGGCGCTGCTGATGCAATGGTTCGAGGAGTTCGCCTATCGCTGAGCGGGGTGCTGCTCCGCTTGATCCTGCGCAAGGCGACCCTCTCCCCCTTGCTCTAGCCTCTGTCCACTTGAAAAGAGGAAAGACTCATCATGACGTGGTTCAAATCACTCACCCTCGCCGGACGCGAATTGCTGCCCATTGTCCAGGGCGGCATGGGCGTCGGCGTATCCGCCCATCGCCTGGCCGGCGCGGTCGCCAGCCAGAACGCCATGGGCACCATCGCCAGTGTGGATTTGCGCCATCACCATCCCGATCTGATGGAAAAAACCGAGCGCTGCCATGACCGCGACGTCATCGACGGCGCCAACCAGGTAGCCCTGGACCGCGAAATACGCGCGGCGCTGGACACGGCGCAAGGCCGCGGCCTGGTGGCCGTAAACGTGATGAAGGCGGTGCGCGACCATCCCGCCCTGGTGCGCCAGGCCTGCGAAAGCGGCGCCCATGCCATCGTCATGGGCGCCGGCCTGCCGCTGGACCTGCCCGAGATGACGGCCGACTATCCCAAGGTGGCGCTGGTGCCGATCCTGTCCGAGGCGCGCGGCGTGGCCGTGGTGCTGAAGAAATGGATGAAAAAGGGCCGCATGGCCGACGCCGTGGTGATCGAACACCCCGGCCACGCCGGCGGCCATCTGGGCGCAGCCCGCCTGGACGACATCCACAGCGAACGCTTCGACTTCCAGCACGTGCTGGCCGATTGCCACAAGCTGTTCCAGGAACTGGCGCTGGGTTCGGACGCGCCGCGCCTGATCGTGGCGGGCGGCGTCGGCAGCCACGAGCAGGTGCGCCATTGGCTGGCCAACGGCGCCGACGGCGTGCAGGTCGGCACGGCCTTTGCCGTCACCCAGGAAGGCGATGCGCACGAGAACTTCAAGCGTGTGCTGATCGACGCCGATCCGGACAAGCTGGCCGAATTCACCAGCGTGGCGGGCCTGCCCGCCCGCGCCGTGGAAACGCCCTGGCTGACGCGTTATCTGCGCCAGGAAAAAACGCTGCAGGCCAACACCCGCTGCGACGCGCGGCGCTGCAGCCAGCGCATGGACTGCCTGACGCAATGCGGGTTGCGCGACGGCCTTTCGCGCTTCGGCCAATTCTGCATCGACCTGAAGCTGGCGGCCGCCATGCGCGGCGAAGTCAGCCGCGGGCTGTTCTTCCGCGGCGCCTCCAAGCTGCCCTTCGGCAGCGCCATGCGCTCCGTGCGTGAATTGATGGACTACCTGCTGCACGGCGAGATGCCCGCCACCGCTTGAGACCGCCGGCTTCGCTGAGGGCGGACTTTCGGATAATAATTGAACGACGTACAATATTATTCGTCGTTCAATTATTTCCGCCACCATGGACTCTTCCGCCTTTCCCCCCTCCGAATCCACGGCCCCCGAAGCCGGGCGTCGCGAACGCAAGCGCCTGCAAACCCTGGACCATCTGGCGCAAACCGCCTGGCGGCTGTTCGAAACCCTGGGCTATGACGCGGTCACCATGGAACAGATCGCCGCCCAGGCGGACGTATCCAAGGGAACGCTCTACAACCATTTTCCCGTCAAGGAAGCCCTGCTCGCGCATCGCTTCCATGAGGAACTGGCCGCCAGTGTCCACGCGCTCCAGCCCGCGCTGCGTGCCCTGCCGTCCCTCGCGCAGCGCCTGACGCGGCTGCTGCATGCCTCGGCGCACTGGTCCGAATCGCACCGCGCCTATCTGGGTCCCTACCTGCGCTACCGGCTGTCGACGCTGCAGCCCGGCACACGCGACGACGACCGCTATCCGCGCAGCGGCATGCAGGCGCTGTACACCGCGCTGATCGAAGAGGCGCAGGCCGCTGGCCAGGCCCGGACCGATCTTGCCGCCAGTCAACTGGCCCACCTGCTTCAATTCCTGTATCTGGGCGCGATGCTGCGCTGGCTCGACCTGCCCGGCGCCAGCCTGAAGGCGGAGTTCGACGCCGCCATCAGCCTCTTCGTGCGCGGCGTGGCGCCCGCGGCCGCGCCATGACTGCCGCCGTGCTGGATTGGGCCGGCGCAGCGCTGGCCGGCCCCCAGGCCGCGGGCGGCAAGGGCTGGCAGCTGGGCCGCATGGCGCAATTGGGCGTACCTGTGCCGGACGGCTTCGTGCTGCCCGCCACGCTCAGCCTGAACCGCGAGCCGGGCCAGGCGCCGCTGCCCGCCGTGGCCCAGGCTCTGCGCGATGAACTCGCCGCGCGCGGCTGGCTCGAGCGGCCGTTGGCCTTGCGTTCGTCCGCCCCTCAGGAAGACTCGGCGGGCGCTTCGTTCGCGGGCATCCATCTGTCCTGCCTCAATGTGCACGGCGCCGAAGCGGCAATCGACGCCGTCCGGCAGATCTGGGATTCGCAATGGACGCCGCAGGCCTGCGCCTACCGGCAGAAACTGGGACTGAACCCGGCCGGCATGGCGGTGGTCGTCATGCCGCTGATCGACGCCGCCGCCTCCGGCATCGCCTTCACCATCGACCCGGTCTCGGGACGGCATGACGAGATACTCATCCACGCCAACAGGGGCTTGGGCGAATCGCTGGTCGACGGCGAGGCGGACGGCGACGAATACCGCCTGCGCGAAGACTATTTGCGCCAGGCATGGCCCCTGGCCGCGCGCCGCATCGGCGCCAAGCGCCACGCCAGCCAGCCCGCCGGCGCCTCGGGCACCGTGCTTGCGCCCACGCCCGCCGCGCGCGCGGCCCAGGCCGTGCTGACCGACACGCAGGCCGAAGCCCTGGGCGACATCGTGCGCGACGCGGCGCGCGCCCTGGACTATGCCGGCGGCGGCTATGACATCGAATGGGTCTGGGATGGACGACGCTTCTGGATCGTGCAGGCCCGCCCCATCACCGCGGCGGCGCGCCACACCTATCCGGCGCTGCGCGCGCAGCCCGCGTACTGGTCGCGCGGCAACACCCGCGAGGTCCTGCCGCTGGCCATGTCGGCGCTGGAATGGGATACGGGCCGCGTCATGGCGCAACGCATGCTGACCACGGGTTTTGAACTTAGCGGCTACTCCACCCTGCCAGGCGTGCGGCTGGCGGCGCTGTTCCAGGGCCGGGTCTATCTGGACGCCTCCGTCATCCAGTGGGTCGGCCATGACGCGCTGGGCGTGCCGCCGAAAGCCATGAACGCGCTGCTGGGCGGCCCGCAGCCCGAGATCGCGGTGCCGCCCCTGACGCTGGCGCAACGCCTGCGGCATGGCGCGCGCATCCTGCGCTACCTGCGCCGCGCGGCCCCCTTGCGCAAGCAGGCGGAACTGGACCTGCCGCGACTGTTCGCCCGCGCCCAGGCCTGGCTGGACCAGCCCGCGCCCGCGTCCAACGCCGAGTTGGGCGCCCGTTTGCGGGAGCAGTTCCACACAGTGCTGGCGGCGGACCAACTTTTCTTCCTGCAGGGTTCAGGCGGCGGCGCGCTGCATAAGCTGCTGGAAATGGTCGAGAAAGCCTGCCCGGGCGAAGGCCACGCGCTGACGGCCGCGCTGCTGGCCGGCGGCGAACCCAGCGTGACGGCGGCACAGAGCTACGCCCTGATGGCGCTGGCCAGGCTGGCTGCCGCCGACGCGCAGGCCATGGACTGGCTGCGCGATCCGGCGCGCGACAGCGCCGGCTGGCACAGCGCCTTGCAGGACGGCAGTCCCTTCAAGCAGGCCTTCGCGGACTTCCTGCGCCAGTATGGCCACCGCGCCGTTTATGAAACCTATCTGCGCAACCCGCGCTGGCGCGAAAACCCCGCCTACCTGCTGGACAGCGTGCTGCAACTGGCCGACGCCGATCTTGCCGCCTTGCGCGCCCGGCAGGACAGCTCGGCCAGCCAGGCCCGCCAGCGCCTGCGCGCGGCATTGCCCTTCTGGCAGCGCCCGCTGGCCGCCAAGCTGCTGACCGCGGCCGGCCTCGAAGGCAGGCAGCGCGAAGCCGCGCGCAGCGTGCTGGTGGCCTATCTGGCGGTGGCCCGCAAGAATGCCCTTGCGCTCGGCCGGCGCTTCGTCCGTCCAGACGGCCTGGCCGCCGCGGACGACGTCTTCCATCTGACCGCCGCCGAACTCGTCGCCCTGGCCGAAGCCAGGCTGGCTCCCGCCGCCGCGGGCCACCGCGCCGCCCTACGCCGCGCGCAGCTGGAGTCGTGGGCCTCGACCCCGGATCGCGACGTCATCGCCGAATACGCCGAATACGCCGAGGCCCGCGCGGCCGTACCGACGTCCCCCGCAACTGGCGATTCCGGTTCCGCCGCAGCCTGGCACGGCACCCCCGCCGCTGGCGGCCGCGCGCGGGCAAGCGCCTTCGTGGCCCGCACGCCGTCCGAAGGCCTGGCCATGCCGGCGGGCGGCATCCTCGTCGCCGCGTCCACCGACCCGGCCTGGACGCCGCTGTTCCTGCGAGCGGGCGCGCTGGTCATGGAGGCTGGCGGCTATCTGTCGCACGGCGCCATCGTGGCGCGCGAGTTCGGCATCCCGGCGGTGGTCAATGTGCAGGGCATCATGCAACAGGTCGCCACGGGCGACGTCCTGGAGGTGGACGCATCGCGCGGCACGGTGCGGCGGCTGGTTCGCGCTGCCAACCCCGGCGCTCGCGACGAGTAAATGCAGCCCAGCGCCTTCTGGCGTCCTGTGCCACAGGGCCAGGACGCTAACGCGCCGCAGCCAGGTCGAACTGGAACACCGCGCCCGATCCGGCGTGGTCCACCAGCCTGATCTCGCTGTGATGCAGCTGCAAAATGCGCTGCACGATCACCAATCCCAGACCGCCGCCATCGCCCGGGCCGCGGTTCAAGGCGCTGGCCCGGGTGAAGAGGCCGGCGCGCAGCGCCTGCGGAATCCCCTCGCCGGTATCGCTGACCTGCACCTGCACCAGGTTCTGCGCGCTGCCCAACCGCAATTCGATGAGCCCCCCTGGCGGACTGTGGCGGATCGCGTTGTCCAGCAGGTTGGTCAGCACACGCTCGATCAGACCCAAGTCCGCGCGCACCGGCGGCAGCTCCTGCGGGATATCCGTGGTCAGGCGCTGCTGGCGGGCCTCGGCCGCCAGTTCGAACTTCTGGATCACGTCCTGCACCAGTTCCGGCAAGGAAAAGGTTTCGGGCTCCAGCCGCACCAGCCCGGACTCCAGGCGCGCCAGCTCGAAGAGTTCCTGCGCCAGGCGGCCGACCTTGCGGCTTTGCGCCAAGGCAATGTCCAGGTAGCGGCGGCGTTCGTCGGGATCCAGCGACTGGTCCTTCAGCCTCAGCGTTTCCAGATAGCCGTGCAGCGAAGTCAGCGGCGTGCGCAGATCGTGCGAGATGTTGGCGACCAGGTCGCGCCGCTGCTGGTCCTGGCGCGTCAATTCGCGCCACTGGTCCGAGATGCGCTTGCCCATCTGCACGAAGCTGCGCCGCAGCACCGCGATCTCGTCGCCATTGCGGTCCGAGGCGTCGCCCGGACGCTCCAGCGCGGCCAGGGCCTGCCCGTCGTCGCCGTCGAAGGCGCGCACAGCCCGCGTCAGGCCGCGCAGCGGGCGCGTGATCAAGGCGAAGGCCGCCAGGCCCGCCACCAGCCCCAGCAGAGCGACCAGCGCAATGGACCACAGCGTCGTGCGCAGCACGGAGCTGCGCGACACCGCCATTGCCAGCGCGTCGTGCGCCTGGCCTTGCAGCACCACGTAGACATAGCCCTTCTCCTGACCGCCCACGCGCACCGGCGCGGCGCTGAAGACCTTGCGCGCGTCCAGGCTGCGCGGATCGTCGCCCGTGATGGGCAGCATCTCGCCCGCCAGCAAGCGCTGGACGGGGCCCAAGTCGACGCGGTCGCGCTTGATCTGGCCGGCGGGCGCGGCATCGCCCACGATGCGGCCGTCGTTGGACAGGAGATAGACCTCCACCGCGGGGTTCACCGCCATCAGCATGTCGAACAGCGAGCGCACCGCGGCGGGCTTCCAGCCATTGGTGTCCATCAATTCGTTGGCGCCGGCGATGTGCTGCGCCAGGCCGCTGGACAGGCGCTGCACGACCTCTTGCTCGTAGCGGGAGTTGGCCGCGATCTGCAGCCACGCCGAAGCGCCGCAGCAGGCCAGCAACAGCAGCGCGAACACGGCCGACAGCCGTTGGGTGAGCGTGAACCGCTTCATGATGCGCCTCCCGCGCCGGCCGGTCCCGCGGCGAATTTGTAGCCCTTGCCCCAGACCGTCAGAATGCGTTGCGGATCGGACGGGTCCGCCTCGATCTTGGTGCGCAGCCGGTTGATGTGGGTATTGACCGTGTGTTCATAGCCTTCGTGCTGGTAGCCCCATACCTGGTTCAGCAGATCCATGCGCGAGTAGACCTTGTCCGGATGCCGCGCGAAGAAATGCAGCAGGTCGAACTCGCGCGGCGTCAGGTCCAGCCGGCGGCCGTCGACCTCGGCCGTGCGCGCCACCGGATCGAGGGACACGCCATGCAGGGCCAGGCTGCCGGCGTCGATGCGCGCATTGCGCTCCAGCGCGTCGCTGCGGCGCAGCAGCGCCCGCACCCGCGCCACCAGTTCCAGCATGGAGAACGGCTTGGCGAGGTAATCGTCCGCACCCAGCTCCAGGCCCAGGATGCGGTGCACCTCGCTGGAGCGCGCGCTGGTGATGATGATGGGGGTGTAACGCGCCATGGCGCGGGCCCGCTTGCAGATCTCCAGGCCGTCGATGCCGGGCAGCATCAGATCCAGCACCAGCGCGTCCCAGCTGCCTTCCTCCAGCCGCCGCATGCCTTCGTTGCCGTCGGCGGCATGTTCGACCGCATAGCCTTCGTCCCGCAGATGCAGGCGCAGCAGTTCAGCGATGTGGGCGTCGTCTTCGACGATGAGTACGCGTCGGGGCGTGTCCATGGGCGGGAAACTCTATAGAGGGGCTATGCGCCTATTGTCGCCAATCCGCGCCGCCGAGTTATCACAATTAATTTAAGTTTGCGTGAGGACTTCGGTATCGGCCCCGGAGAAGAATGGCTCCAACGACAACAAGCCCTCCGGAGCCCCGCCATGTTGGCCACTCCCGCAAGCCACGACGCGCCGTCCATGCCGCCGGCAAACGCTCCCATCCATCCGGGCTGGCTGCGCATCATGCACTGGCTCAATGCCCTGGCCGTGGTCATCATGGTCACCAGCGGCTGGCGCATCTACAACGCCTCGCCCCTGTTCGACTTCGTGTTTCCCCGTGAGATCACGCTGGGCGGCTGGCTGGGCGGCGCCCTGCAATGGCACTTCGCCGGCATGTGGCTGCTGTTCTTCAACGGCGTCCTGTACCTGGCCATGAATCTGGCCACCGGCCGCCTCTGGCGCAAGTTCTTCCCCTTGAGCATCCGCGGCCTGGCCGCCGACCTGGGCGCGGCACTGCGCGGCAAGCTCGCCCACGCCGACCCGCGCCGCTACAACCAGGTGCAGCGCCTGGCCTACCTGTTCGTGATGGCCGATATCGCCGTGCTGGTCCTGTCCGGACTGGTGCTGTGGAAGTCGGTGCAGTTCGACCTGCTGCGCGAACTGATGGGCGGATACGAAGCCGCGCGCCGCGTGCATTTCATCGCCATGGCCTTGCTGACGGCGTTCGTGGCGGTCCACCTGGTGATGGTAGCGCTGGTGCCGCGCAGCCTGATCGCGATGATCCGCGGCAAATAAGGAGCCCACCGTGAGCCAGCACAAACGTCCCTCCCTGCCCGGCCTGGACGGCCCGGCCGTCCTCAAGGAAGCCGGAAAGATCCTGGAAAAGCGGATCGAACAACCCTCGCGCCGCGCCTTCCTGCGCAGCAGCCTGACCCTGGGCGGGCTGGCCATGCTGTCGGGCTGCTCGCTGTCGGACGATGAAAGCGTGGAAAAGGCGCTGACCGCTGTTTCGCGCTTCAACGACCGGGTGCAGGGCTGGATCTTCGACCCCAACAAGCTGGCGCCGACCTATCCCGAATCCATGATCACGCGGCCCTTCCCGTTCAACGCCTATTACGGCATCGACGAGGTGCGGCATGTGGACGAGGAATCGTTCCGGCTGGAAGTCAGCGGCCTGGTCGCCGACAAGCGCCGCTGGCGGCTGGAAGAACTGCGCGCCATGGCGCAGATCGACCAGGTGACGCGGCACATCTGCGTGGAAGGCTGGAGCGCCATCGGCAAATGGGGCGGCGTGCCGTTCTCTGCCTTTCTCAAGCGCGTAGGCGCGGACCTGAACGCCAAGTACGTCGGTTTCAAGTGCGCCGACGACTACTACACCAGCATTGACATGCCCACCGCGCTGCATCCCCAGACCATCCTGGCGCTGACCTACGACGGCCAGACGCTGCCACCCGAGTACGGCTTCCCCATGAAGCTGCGCATGCCCACCAAGCTTGGCTACAAGAACCCCAAGCATATACAGGCAATTTTTGTCACCAACACCTACCCAGGCGGTTACTGGGAGGACCAGGGCTACAACTGGTTCGGCGGCAGCTAGGTGGAATCTTTCATACTCCATAAAGGAACGCATCATGAAGAAAATCGCTACCACCGCCGCGCTGTCCCTGTGCCTGGCCTTCGGCGCCACGGCCGTCCACGCCGCCGACAATATGAGCAAGGACGCCGCGGGCGGCGGCTCGATGTCCAAGGATTCCATGTCCAAGGACGGCATGTCGAAGGGCGGCATGTCCAAGGATTCGATGTCCAAGGACGGCATGTCGAAAGACGGCATGTCCAAGGGCTCCATGTCCAAGGAAGGCATGTCGAAAGACGGGATGTCCAAGGATTCAATGTCCAAGGACGGTATGTCGAAAGATGGCATGTCCAAGGACGGCATGTCGAAAGGCGGCATGTCCAAGGACGGCATGAGCAAATAACACCCACCCGAGCAGCCCTGATCCGGAGCATGTCATGAGACTACACCGCAGGCAGTTCCTGGGCCTGGGCGGCGCGGCGGCCATCGCCGCCGGCCTGGCCCCGGTCCTGACCGCGCGCGGCGGCCCGGCCGCCGCCGCCCAGACCTTTCCCTACACGCTGAGCGACGCGCAATGGCGCGAACGGCTGTCGCGCGAGCAATATGACGTTCTGCGCCGCGAAGCGACCGAGCGCCCCTACTCCAGCCCGCTGGACAAGGAGTATCGCAAGGGCGCCTACGCCTGCGCCGGCTGCGCCCACCCGCTGTTCTCCTCTTCCACCAAGTTCGACAGCGGCACCGGCTGGCCCAGCTTCTGGCAACCGCTGGATGGCGCCGTCGGCGAGACCAAGGACCGCAGCTTCGGCATGACGCGCGTCGCCGTGCATTGCGCCAACTGCGGCGGCCACCTGGGCCATGTCTTCGATGACGGCCCGCGCCCGACCGGACTACGCTATTGCATGAATGGCGTGGCCCTGGCGTTCACTCCCCAGGCCTGAATATCTGGCCCCACCTTCCGGCCTTCCGCCACCAGGAGACATCATGTCCGCCACCCGCCTGCCCCACAAACTCTGCGCCGCGCTGGCCGCCGCCTGCGGCCTGCTGGGCGCCGCCGCGGCCAACGCCGCCGAACAGGCCTTCATCATTCCGCCCCCGGCCCTGGACCAACCCGCGGCCGCCGCGCCACAGAAAGCCGTCATCGCCGGCGGCTGCTTCTGGGGCGTGCAGGCCGTGTTCCAGCACGTCAAGGGCGTGACCTCGGCCGTCTCCGGCTATGCCGGCGGCCAGGCATCCACCGCCAACTACGACACCGTCAGCGGCGGCCGCAGCGGTCACGCTGAAGCCGTGGAGATCACCTACGACCCCGCCCAGGTCAGCTACGGCCAGCTACTGCAGATTTATTTCTCGGTGGCCCACGACCCGACCCAGCTCAACCGCCAGGGTCCCGACAGCGGCACCCAGTACCGGTCCGCGGTCTTCCCCGCCGACGACAGCCAGCGCAAGGTCGCCGAAGCCTACATCGCGCAGTTGAACAAGGCCGGCGCCTATCCCAAGGCGCTGGCCACGACGATAGAGCCGCTGAAGGCCTTCTACCCCGCCGAGGACTACCATCAGGACTATCTCGTGCGCCATCCGTACAGCATGTACATCATGGTCAACGACGTGCCCAAGGTCGAGAACCTGGCCAAGACCTTTCCGCAGCGGTATCGGGACAAGCCGGCGTTGGTGATGAAAACGGAGAAGTAATGCTGCGTCCGGCGCGTTGCGATGCTAACGTGCCGGATCGTTCCGCCGTTTCCGGAATGCGCTTTCTCTAAAGCGCAGCCACCCGCCCGATGCCCCCTCGATCCCATCACATTCCTCCTGCGCACCCCTGGCTCGCCATTACCGTGCTGGGCCTGGCATCCTTCAGCATGGTCGCGACCGAGTTCGCGCCCATCGGCCTGTTCTGGGCCTTGGCCGCCGCCGCCGCCACGCGCATCGCGGCGCCCGGGCGCGCCGGCCTGGCCACCGCCATCCAGCTGAACTTGCCTGGCGGCCGACCAAACTGGAAAATCCGCGCATGACTGACACGCTTCTCGTTTTCGCCGTGGTTGCCTTCGTGGGCATTGCGACACCCGGCCCGACGGTTCTGCTGGCACTTGCCAACGGCGCGAATCTCGGGGTCCGCGCGTCGCTGCCCGGCATGATGGGCGCGGTGCTGGCGGATTTCGTACTGATCAGCGCGGTGGCGCTGGGCTTGGGCGCCTTGCTGGCGGCCTCCGAATTCTGGTTCTCGGCCATCAAATGGATTGGTGTCGTCTATCTTGCGTACCTGGGTATCCGGCTATTCCGGTCGTCCGGTTCGGTGACGCTACCCGCCGAGTCTTCCGCGCAAGCGCCCGCCGGCCGCTCGGTCTTTCTACGGAGCTTCCTGGTCGCCGTCACCAATCCCAAGGGCTATCTGTTTTTCTCGGCCTTTCTGCCGCAGTTCATTTCCACGCAGGCGCCCCAGATACCGCAGTACGTCACGCTGGCGACCGTTTTTTCGGCCATTAACCTTCTCGTCATGTTTACCTATGCGTCCGCTGGCGCCAAGGCGATCCGCTTGCTCAAGCGCGACGGCGCCCTCTGGTTGGATCGCGCCTGTGGCGGCGCATTGCTGGCCTTGGCCGGCTCTCTGGCGCTGTATCGCAGGAATCCCTGAGTACACGTTCGGCAAGGTGACTTGCGTATTTTGTGGGCTGAATTCGACGGCGGGTCAGAAAACCGCCCAAGCCACCTGCTATTTTGGCAGGAAGCCGTGATGCGCCACAATCATGGGTTGGCGAGCAAACGAATTCAGGAGAAAACCAGCAGTGAACGACGCCCGCATGCCGGATATTGATGCCCCCGAAGACCGCAAAGAGCAGCTACCCACGCTGTGGCGCGACGACGGCTGGACCGCCCGCATCATCAAGAACGAGGAAGACGACGGCTGGGCCGTGGAAATGACCATGGACGGAGAGGCCGAGCCGGCGCTGGTCGGTCCATGGACCATGGGCCGCGACAAGAAGAACCCCAAGCCGCTCGATTCCCCCGCCTTCATCACCCTGGTCAAGACCGCCAGGGAAGTCCTGCGCCGCCACGAGCAGCAATTGCACGCCACGCTGCACAAGAGCGTGAAAATCGACGCCGCCGCCGGCCGCCTGACCGTCAAGCTGGATATCGTTCCCGATGAAGACGAGCCGTACGCCGTACTGAGCGCCTACGATGAATCCGGCGAGCAACTGGCACAAACCCATGTTGCGCCGACGTACAAGCTGAGCGTACAGCGCGCATCGGAGTGGGCCAGCGGCGGTTTCGGGAAGCACGGCTGAGGCGGGCAAGCCGGCCTGGCAGGACGAGGGCGCCCGGCTGGCTGGCGCCTCAATGCCCCGTCGAATCCCCCTCCCGGCTGGCTTCGAACAGGAACCACGTGCGCCTTTCGGTTTCATCGATCCAGTTTTCGATCAAGCTGGAGCTGGCGATGTCGCGGTGCTCGTCGGTGATGTTGTGCGCTTCGCGCAGCGCCGCGGCCAGGACCTTGTTGTCCTCGCGCAGCTCGGCCAGCATGTCCAGGGGCTGCACATAGTCCGCGTCGTTGTCCGAGATACGCTGCGAGCGTGCGATATGCCCGATGGACCGGAGCGTCGTGCCGCCGATCTTGCGGATGCGTTCCGCGATGGGGTCCGTCATCGCGAACAACTGGTCGCCCTGCTCGTCCAGCAACAGATGGTAGTCGCGGAAATGGGGCCCGCTGACATGCCAGTGGAAGTTCTTGGTCTTGAGATACAGCGCGAACACGTCGGCCAGTATCTGGTTCAGCGCGGCGGAAATATCCCTGGTGGCCGCCGACGCCAGGTCGGTCGGCGTCGCCAGCGGGCGCTTGCGCCGCTCTTTCAGGGCTTTGGTGGTCTTCTCATCCAGTTTCTTGGCCATGGGTCGCAACTCCTAGGAATGATGGTGAAAACGCACGCGCGGCGCAGCTCATACACGCCACGACTACGCTAGCGTAATTCCGCCCGTGCACTTTTGCCAATGTCCTGGATCAAGGCGCGGCCTCTTCTTTGACCATGCCCTGCATCGAGGCTCCGCCGCTTCTGAAATCCAGCCCGGCTAGGAGTATGCTACGCCGCGTCAATTCAGCCGGATCCATTCATCGCTATGCGCGGCAATCCCGACGCCAGGCAAGGCGCCCTCGCCCTGCACGGGTTTTACTTCCTGTATTACGGCCTGCAGGGAGTCAGCATTCCCTTCCTGCCCTTGTGGTTCGCCAGCCGCGGCCTGGATCCCGCCATGATCGGCCTGATCGTCGCCACGTCCTTCCTGCCCAAGATCCTGTCCACGCCGGTCGTCGCGCACGTGGCCGACCAGACCGGCCGCGCGCACGCCTTGATCGCCGCGGCCCTGGCGGCGTCGCTGGTGCTGTTCGTCTGCTACCCGTTCAGCAGCACGCCCGGCTGGCTGCTGGCGATCACCCTGCTGCTCAACGCCGTCTTCCCGGCGGTGCTACCGCTG
Organism: Achromobacter sp. D7-1; assembly: GCF_059760445.1. Taxonomy (NCBI): domain Bacteria; kingdom Pseudomonadati; phylum Pseudomonadota; class Betaproteobacteria; order Burkholderiales; family Alcaligenaceae; genus Achromobacter; species Achromobacter sp. D7-1. The sequence continues at coordinate 33,167 of NZ_JCBAMT010000041.1, forward strand.
ATGGACCGCATGGCCATCGCCAGCGGCCGCGGCCAGGGCAGCTCCTACACCGTCATGCGCGCCTGCGGCTCGCTGGGCTTCGCCGTGGTCACCGTGGCCGGCGGCTACCTGATCAAGACCTTCGACGCCGACTGGGTGATGTGGCTGTCGATCCTGCTCATCATCGCCTGCCTGGCCTGCGTACGGCTGCTACCCCGCGCGGCGCGCCCCGCCGCCGGTGAAGCGCCCGCGCCTGCGGTGCGCCTGCCCATGCTCGAGGTCCTGCGCGACCGCCCCCTGTTGATGTGCATCGCGGCGGCCTCGCTGGTCCAGGCCAGCAACGGCTTCCTCTATTCCTATTCCGCGCTGTACTGGACCGCCAGCGGGCTGTCGACCTCGCTGATTTCGATGCTGTGGGTGGTAGGCGTGGCCAGCGAGGTCCTGTTCTTCTTCCTGGCGCCCCGCATCCTGGCCCGCACAGGCGCGCAGTGGCTGATCCTGGCGTCCGCCGTCATGACGGCGGTTCGCTGGGCCGGACTATCCGCCACCACCGATCCCACGCTGATCGCCGCGCTGCAGCTGCTGCAGTGCTTCACCCTTGCGGGCAACAACGCCGCCATCATGTGGTACATCACGCGCCACGTGCCCGCGGCGATCAAGACCTCGGCCATTGCGCTCTATGCGCTGTTGTCGGGCGGGGTCTTCATGTTCGCCAGCATTCAGCTGGGCGGCGCGCTGTACCGCAGTTATGCGCCGGGGGGATTCCTGGTGATGTCGCTGTGCGCCATTGGGGCGGTGCCCTTGGTGATCTACGCCGAAAAGCTGCGCAGAAACGCGGAAGCACCCGGCGCCTAGAAGCTGCTGGACGAAAAAAAAGGCCTCGCGAGCGAGGCCTTGTCTGTCAGCAGCAGCCGATCCGCTTCTTCCCGCCATAGCGCGCGTCCTGCCGCTCGCGGAAAAAGGCTTCGTAGGTCATCGGCTCCTGGTCAGGGTGCGTGCGCCGCATGTGCGCCACATAGGTCTCATAGTCCGGCACGCCGACCATCAGCCGGAGCGTCTGCCCCAGGTAGCGGCCGGCGGCGCCGGCCGCGGAACTCATGTTGGTGAACAGCATGCGTCGTCTCCCCTTTCGCTCAGTCCGCGCCGGCAGCGGCCGGCAGCGTTTCGTACGGCATTTCGCGCGAGGTGGGCTTGTTCTCGTTGCGCGCGCGCTGCACCGAACGCAGGCCGAACACCACGATGCTCACCACCACGAAGATGAAGATCGCGCAGAGGCCGGCGTTGATGTAGTCGTTGAGGACCACGCGCGACATTTCGCCCAGGGACTTGGCCGGAGCCAGGACCTTGCCTTCGGCGATGGCCGCGTTGTACTTGTCGGCGTGCGCCAGGAAGCTGACGCGCGGGTCGGCGTGGAACAGCTTCTGCCAGCCGGCGGTCAGCGTGCATGCCAGCAGCCACAGCGTCGGCAGCACCGTCACCCAGGCGTAGCGGTCGCGCTTCATCTTGAACAGCACCACCGTGCCCAAGGTCAGCGCGATCGCGGCCAGCATCTGGTTGGCGATGCCGAACAGCGGCCACAGCGTGTTGATGCCGCCCAGCGGATCCACCACGCCCTGGTACAGGAAGTAGCCCCAGGCCGCCACGCACAGGCCGGTGGCGATCAGGTTGGCGGGCAGCGAGTCGGTGCGCTTGAGCGTCGGGGCGAAGGTGCCCAGCAGGTCCTGCAGCATGAAGCGGCCAGCGCGGGTGCCGGCGTCGACCGCCGTCAGGATGAAGAGCGCTTCGAACAGGATGGCGAAGTGGTACCAGAAGGCCATCATGCCCGGGCCGCCGATGGCCTGGTGCAGGATGTGCGCCATGCCCACGGCCAGCGTGGGCGCGCCGCCCGCGCGGGAGATGATGGTGCTTTCGCCCACGTCCTTGGCGGTCTGGATCAGGTCGGCCGGCGTCACCACGAAGCCCCAGCTGGAGACCACCTGGGCGACCTGGTCGGGGGTGGTGCCGATCACGGCTGCCGGGCTGTTCATGGCGTAGTAGATGCCCGGCTCGATCACGCAAGCCGCTACCAGCGCCATGATGGCGACGAAGGATTCCATCAGCATGCCGCCGTAACCGATGTAGCGGGCCTGGGTTTCGTTCTCGATCAGCTTGGGCGTGGTGCCCGAGGAGATCAGGGCGTGGAAGCCCGACACCGCGCCGCAGGCGATGGTGATGAAGAGGAACGGGAACAGGTTGCCCGACCACACTGGACCGGTGCCGTCGACGAATTGGGTCAGCGCGGGCATTTTCAGCTCGGGCGCCACCACCACGATGCCGATGGCCAGGCCGACGATGGTGCCGATCTTGAGGAAGGTCGACAGGTAGTCGCGCGGGGCCAGCAGCAGCCACACCGGCAGCACCGAGGCGATGAAGCCGTAGATGATCAGGATCCAGGTCAGGCCCTTGCCGTCGAAGTCGAACATCGGGCCGATCACCGGGTGCGCGGCCACGTCCTGGCCGAAGGTGATGGCGGCCATCAGGCCGACGAAGCCGATGATGGACACTTCGCCGATCTTGCCCGGACGGATGTAGCGCAGGTACACGCCCATGAACAGCGCGATGGGGATGGTCGCGGCCACCGTGAAGGTGCCCCAGGGCGAATGCGTCAGCGCCTTGACCACGATCAGCGCCAGCACGGCCAGGATGATGACCATGATCATGAAGGCGCCGAACAGCGCGATCACGCCCGGGATCTTGCCCAGTTCGGACTTGACCAGGTCACCCAGCGAACGGCCGTCGCGGCGGGTCGAGATGAAGAGAATCGTGAAGTCCTGCACGGCGCCGGCGAACACCACGCCGGCCAGGATCCACAGCATGCCCGGCAGATAACCCATCTGCGCGGCCAGCACCGGGCCCACCAGCGGACCGGCGCCGGCAATGGCGGCGAAGTGGTGGCCGAACAGCACGTGCTTGTTGGTGGGCACGTAGTCCAGGCCGTCGTTGTGCTTCCATGCCGGCGTCATGCGCGTCGGATCCAGCTGGAAGACGTTCTTGGCGATGAAGCGGCTGTAGTAACGGTATGCGATCAAATACACGCATACGGCGGCGATCACCACCCATAGCGCATTGATGGTCTCCCCTCTGGCCAGCGCCACGGTGCCCAGCGCGAACGCGCCCAGTACCGCAACCGCCAGCCAGACCAGGTGCTGACCCAGTCCCTTACTGCTGGTTTGCATAAGTGCTCCTCTTGCCTCCCGCCATGCTCTTGGCGTGAAACGCTTTTATCGTCCCGCGGAAGGCAGACTCATTGTTGTGGGGTGGTGGACGCGCGCGTCCACGCAGCGCCGTGTCGACGCGGACGCTAGTATTTCGTTTTGACCATGCAGCAACAAGCGCGAAACTACGCAAGTCCGCTACGTGTTACTACGCAATGCGCCGCAGCATGATTTGGCGGAAATCGTAAAATCCAAGCTGAAATTTCCCGTCCTGATTGCGGGACGCAACATGTTGCATTGCAATATTCGCGTTCGCGCTGATACAAATCCTTCATGAAGCTGCGCCTGAAAATCCTGCTGCTTGCCGCGGTGCCCCTGCTGGTGGCCGTCGCCGCCATTACGGTGGCCGTCTACGTGCAAGGCCTGCAACTCGCGCAGCGCGAAAAACAAGTAGTGGAAAGCGCCTGGCTGGCCAGCAAGGAAGGCGAGCTGCGCCACTACGTCAATCTGGCCTACAGCGCCATCGCGCCCCTGCAGGCCGCGGCTGACGACGACGCCACCCGCCAGCGCGCGCTCGACCTGCTGGCGCAGATGGAATTCGGCCACGACGGCTACTTTTTCGTCTATGACCTGCAGGGCAGGAACCTGATGCACCCGCGCCAGCCCGAACTGGTCGGCCAGGATCTCTGGGAACTGCGCGACACCAAGGGCCAGCCCGTCATCCAGAACCTGCTGACGGCCGCCCGGCGCGGCGGCCAGGACGGCGAAGCGGTGCATTACCTGTGGGAAAAGCCGTCCACCCTCCAGACCGAGGAAAAACTCGGCTATGTGGTGGTGCTGGAACGCTGGGGCTGGATGCTGGGCACCGGCATCTATCTGGACGACGTGCAGCAAGCGCTGGAACGCATCGACGCCGCCGCGCAGGCCAATATCCGCAGCATGTTCGCCTGGGTGGCAGGCATCGCCGCCGTGTCCATCCTGGGCGTGGCCGCCTGCGGCCTGGCCCTGAACATCAGCGACCACCGCCAGTCCGACGCCAAACTGAGACTGATGGCGCGGCAGCTGGTGCGCTCGCAGGAAGACGAGCGCGCACGGCTCTCGCGCGAACTGCATGACGGCATCAGCCAGGTGCTGGTGTCGATCAAGCTGTCCCTGGAAGCGGCGCGCGAACGGCTGCGGCAGACACTGCCGGGCGAACCACGCCAGCTCGCCCACATCGATACCCCGCTGGGTGGCGCGCTGGACCGGTTGAACACCGCCGTGGGCGAGGTCCGCCGCATTTCGCACAATTTGCGGCCCACGCTGCTGGACGACCTGGGCCTGCCGGCCGCGCTGGAACACCTGGGCCGGGAGTTCGCCATTCCCAGCCAGGACGGCGCCCCGCCGCTGGCCGTGCGCCTGCATACCGCCGGGCAGCCGGAGAAGCTGCCCGAAGCCTACGCCACTGCCCTGTTTCGCGTCACCCAGGAAGCCTTGACCAACGTCATCCGCCACGCCGGCGCCACGCGTGCCGACCTGACGCTGGCCTATTCTTCGCGCGACCTGCGCCTGACCATTGCCGACGACGGCCGCGGCTTCGACTATGCCGAAGTGCAGCAGGATCCGCGCCGCGGCATCGGCCTGCGCAATATGCGCGAACGCATGAACGCGCTGTCCGGCACGCTGACGTTCCGCTCCACCTCCCACGGCACGGTGCTGCAAGCCTGGCTGCCGCTGCCCGCCGCCCCCGTTTCCACGAGCCCCGAAGCATGACCGAAGCCATCCGACTGCTATTGATCGACGATCACCCCCTGGTACGGGACGGGCTGCGGCTGCGCCTGGAAACCGTGCCGCAGCTGCGGGTGGTGGGCGAAGCCGGCAACGCCGCCGCCGCCCAGGCCTTCCTGGCCGCCTGCATGGCCGAGGACCCACAGGGCGGCACCTTGCCGCATCTGGCGCTGATGGACCTCAACATGCCGGGCGTGGGCGGGCTAGAGCTGACCGCCCTGCTGCATGAGCGCTATCCGCAGATCGCCGTGCTGGTGCTGTCCATGCACGACAACCCCGAATACATGGTGCAGGCGGTCAAGGCCGGCGCGCGCGGCTATCTGCTGAAGGACGAGCCGGCGCAGGAGATCGTCACAGCCATCGACGCCGTCATGGCCGGCCGCAGCTATTTCAGCGCCGCGGTGGCCGTGCGCCTGTCGCAGGCCACGGCGCCCGCCACCATGCTGACGCAGCGCGAACGCGACGTGCTGCGCCACATTGCCAGCGGCGAGGCCAACAAGCAGATCGCGCAGGCGCTGGGATTGTCGGTGCGCACGGTGGAGACCCATCGCCTGAACATCAAGCGCAAGCTGGGCATAGATGGGCAGGCGGAATTGATCAAGTACGCCGTCGAGAACCGGGGAGTCTGATCCGGGCCGGACCCGAACCCCGTCTGATCGTTTTCCCGCGCTGCGGTAGACTTGCAGCACTACGCTACACACAGTAAAGCGCCGCAACCAGCGCCGCCCCCAGGAGTCCCCGATGTCATTGGAAAAGCACTACACCGCCATTCTCGAACAACTAGGGGAAGATCCGTCCCGCGAAGGGCTGGCCGACACGCCGGCGCGCGCGGCCAAGGCCATGCGCCACCTGTGCCGCGGCTACGACCAGAACCTGGACGAAATCGTCAACGGCGCGCTGTTCACCTCCGACACGCGCGAGATTGTGCTGGTCAAGAACATCGAGCTGTACTCGCTCTGTGAGCACCACATGCTGCCCTTCATCGGCAAGGCGCATGTGGCCTACCTGCCCAACGGCAAGGTGCTGGGCCTGTCCAAGGTCGCGCGCATCGTCGAGATGTACGCGCGCCGCCTGCAGATCCAGGAGAACCTCAGCCGCCAGGTGGCAGAGGCCGTGCAGTCCGTGACCGACGCCGCCGGCGTGGCCGTGGTCATCGAAGCGCAGCACATGTGCATGATGATGCGCGGCGTGGAAAAGCAGAATTCGTCCATGGTGACCTCCGTCATGCTGGGCGAATTCCACGACAACCCCTCGACCCGGGCCGAGTTTCTGAGCCTCATCCGCTAGCAGGATCTCCCTCCCCCTTTTGGCGCATGTCGCGGGCCGCCTCGCCGGCCGCATCCCGCCGCGCCGGCCGCGCCAGTCCTGGCGTTGCCGGCGAGGCAGGCGGGCCTGGATCTTTTTGGCTCCTACTGATTAGGGCATCTGGACCTAGCGTTCTGGCCCCATCCGGGCAAACTGGCTTCAGCCGGTCGCGCCGGAGCGCGGCCGTTCCCTCCCGGAGATCTCCATGAACGCGATATTCCGCCTCATCCGCCGCTGCACCCTGGCCGGCCTGGCCGCCGCGCTGCTGGCCGCTCCCGCCTATGCCCAGACCAAGCTGGTGGTGGGCTACCAGCTGATCGTCGGGCCGTTCCTGTCGGCCATCGCCGACGGCAGTTTCGACAAGGCATTGAAGGAGGCCGGCTACCAGGTGGACTGGCGCCAGTTCACCTCCGGCGGCGACATTTCCACTGCGCTGGCTTCCGGCAACGTGCCGGTCGGCGTGCTGGGCTCCACCGGCATCACCGCGGCCGCCACCCGCGGCGTGGACATGGAGCTGTTCTGGATCCTGGACAACATCGGCAAATCCGAGGCACTGGTGGCGCGCAACGGTTCCGGCATCAACAGCACGGCCGACCTGAAAGGCAAGCGCGTCGCCACGCCCTTCGTGTCCACCTCGCACTTCCATCTGCTGGTAGGCCTGGAACAGGTCTGGAAGATCAATCCGCGCGACGTCCGCATCCTGAACATGCAGCCGCCGCAGATCGTGGCCGCCTGGCAGCGCGGCGACATCGACGCCGCCTACGTCTGGCCGCCCGCGCTGACCGAGATCGCCAAGAGCGGCAAGATCATTGCCGACTCGGAACAGATCGGCAAAGCGAGCGTGCCGACTTTCGACGGCATCGTGGTCGACCGCGCCTGGGCCGCCAAGAATCCCAAGTTCATGGCCGCCTTCACCAGCGTATTGGCCAAGTCCTATGCGGACTACCGCGCCAACAGCGCCAAGTGGACGGCCGACTCGCCCCAGGTCAAGAGCATCGTCAAGCTGATCGGCGGCAAGCCCGAGGACATGGTCGAGGCGCTCCAGTTGCTGGTCTTCCCGACGGTGCAGGAACAGGCCTCCAATGTCTGGCTGGGCGGCGGCAAGGAGTCGGGCGCCGCGCGCGCCTTCGCGGCCAGCGCCAAGTTCCTGAAGGACCAGAAGCAGATCGACAAGGCCCTGGCCGACTACAGTCCGCACGTCACGGACAAGTACGCCAAGGCGGCAGAGAAGTAAGCGACGCGCCCGGCCAGGCGGGCCGTCCGGCGCCGCCTGCCTCGCGCCCCGCAGGGCTGCGCGCAGCCCGTCGCAACTAGGGGAGCCGGCATGACCATGCAGTCCACATCCGCCACGCAGAGCCTGTGCGCGGAGAAAGTCAGCGTCACCTACCCCGGCCTGCACGACAGCGGTCCGGTCATCGCGTTGCAGAACGTCAACCTGACCATCCAGCCGGGCGAGTTCGTCGTCGCGCTGGGCGCCTCGGGTTGCGGCAAGACCACCCTACTCAGCCTGCTGGCCGGGTTCCTGTCTCCCACCGAGGGCGAGATCACGCTGGGCGGCCGGCCTATCGTGGGTCCCGGCGCCGACCGCGGCGTGGTGTTCCAGAAGCATGCCCTGCTGCCCTGGCTGAACGTGCTGGAGAACACCGAATTCGGCCTGAAGCTGCAAGGCGTGGACAAGGAAACCCGTCGCGCCCGCGCCCGCCGCAACCTGGAACTGGTGGGCCTGCAGGACTTCCACCGCCACATGATCTACCAGCTGTCCGGCGGCATGCAGCAGCGCGTGGGTATTGCGCGCGCGCTGACCTGCAACCCCGCCATGCTGCTGATGGACGAGCCCATGGCGGCGCTGGACGCGCTAACCCGCGAGACCATCCAGGAGCTGCTGCTGGATATCTGGCGGCAGACCAACAAGATGTTCTTCTTCATCACGCACAGCGTCGAAGAAGCGCTGTTTCTGGGTTCGCGGCTGATCGTCATGTCGCCCCGCCCGGGCCGCATCACGCACACCTTCACGCCGGACTTCAACCGGCGCTACCTGGAGACCCGCGATGGCCGCAGCATCAAATCCAGTCCCGACTTCATCGCCATGCGCGAACAAGTCCTTGGCATCATCTATGGCGACGAGCGAGCCTCCTCCCCCCAAGGCTTCCATGGCTAGCAGCCGCCCGCGCCACAAGCCCGCGGCGCCAGGCAGGGTCTACGGCGCGCCGGGCGCGGGCTACAGCGGCCACATCAGCCTGATCACCAGCCTGGCGCTCATCGGGCTGTGGTTCCTGGTGACCAGCGCCGGCTGGGTGCGGCCCTTGTTCCTGCCCTCGCCCTTGGCCGTATACGACAAGTTCGTCTCGGCCATGACCGACGGCGTGGCCAATTCGACGCTGACGGAACATGCGCTGGCCAGCCTGTCGCGGGTGTTCGGGGCCTTCTTTCTGGCCTGCGTGACCGCCATTCCGGTCGGCATCCTGATGGGCGTGAACCGCTACGCGCGCGGCATCTTCGATCCGCCCATCGAGTTCTACCGCCCGCTGCCGCCGCTGGCTTATCTGCCGCTCATCATCATCTGGTTCGGCATCGGCGAATTCCCCAAGGTCCTGCTGATCTACCTGGCCATCTTCGCGCCCATGGCGATCGCGGCCCGCGCCGGCGTGCGCTCGGTGTCGATCGAACAGATTCACGCTGCCTACGCGATGGGCGGCACGCCCGCGCAGATCGTCTGGCACGTCATCCTGAAGGCCGCCATGCCGGAAATCTTCACCGGCATGCGCATCGGCATCGGCGTGGGCTGGACCACGCTGGTGGCCGCCGAAATGGTGGCCGCCGACCGCGGCCTGGGTTTCATGGTGCTGAACGCCGCCCAGTTCCTGGCCAGCGACACCGTCATCATGGGCATCATCGTGATCGGCGTGTTCGCCTTCGCCTTCGACCTGCTGGTCCGCTATCTGGAGAAATTCGCCATCCCCTGGAAGGGACGGGTCTGAACGCCGCACGGGCAATCCCTCATTCCTTCCCCCATCCGGCTCCTCTATCCTCAAGAACGGCGCCTGCGCAGCGGCTACCGGCTGCGCGGGCCTACACAAGGAGCCGTCATGTCCAGCCAGGCCTCGATGCTCAAGCCTGTGTTGTGGGAGCGCCTGTTCGAACGCGAAAGCGCGCCCAATCTCAGCCTGCAGGGCTGCGTGCGCCAGATGCTGGTGTCCGCCATCCTCAGCGGCCACCTGCCGCCCGGCACGCCGGTGCCGTCCAGCCGGCATCTGGCCGACCAGCTGCGCATTGCGCGCAACACCGTCGTGTTCGCGTATCAACAACTGGTCAGCGAAGGTTATCTGGTGTCGCGCGAACGCAGCGGCCACTTCGTCAGCGACACGGTCATGCGGGGCCATTCCGGACCCGCGTCCGACGCCCCGCCCGGCGACGCTGGCGAACCGGACGTGCACTGGGACGAAAGGCTGCGCTTCCGGCCATCCCGCCAGCGCAACATCACCAAGCCGCGCGACTGGCAGAAGCAGCCCTATCCCTTCGTCTACGCGCAGTTCGACCAGGACCTGTTTCCCACCGCGGAATGGCGCGAGTGCTGCATCAAGGCGCTGTCGGTGCTGGACATCCGCAGCTGGGCGCCCGACCTGATCACGCACGACGATCCCGCGCTCATCGAACAGATCCGCACCCAGGTCCTGCCGCGCCGCGGCGTCTGGGCGGACGCCGAGGAAATCGTCATCACCGTGGGCGCGCAGCACGCGCTCTATCTGCTGGCCGACCTGCTGGTCAATGAAGACACCGTGGTCGGCATGGAAGACCCCGGCTACCCCGACGCCCGCAACATCTTCGCCAGCCACACGCGCAACCTGCTGCCCTTGCCGGTGGACGAACAAGGGCTATGCAGCGGCACCCATCTGCTGGGCTGCGACTACATCTTCGTCACGCCCGGCCACCAATGCCCCACCACGGTGACGCTATCGCCGGAGCGCCGCCAGAACCTGCTGACGCTGGCGCGCCAGGCCGACAGCCTGATCATCGAGGACGACTTCGAAAGCGAGAGCCGCTGGGGCGAAGGCGCGATTCCCGCATTGAAGAGCCAGGATCGCGACGGCCGCGTGATCTACGTGGGCAGCCTGGCCAAGTCCTTCGCCCCAGGCTTGCGCATCGGCTACATCGTGGCCCCGCGCGAGCTCACCGCCGAATTGCGCGCCCTGCGCCGCCTGATGCTGCGCCATCCGTCGGCTTACATCCAGCGCGCGTTTTCGCTGTTCATTTCGCTGGGCCACCACCATTCACTGCTGCGCAGGCAGTCCCAGGCCTACCAGGAACGCGGCACCGAACTGGCCCGCGCGCTGGCGCGGCACCTGCCTGATTTCAAGTCCATCCCCATCACCGGGTCCTCGTTCTGCTGGCTGCAAGGGCCGCCCTGGCTCAATGCGGTCGAGCTGTCGGAGGCGGCGCTGGCCGAAGGCGTGGTGGTCGAGCCGGGCGACGTTTTCTTCATGAACGGCGCCGACGCGCCGCGCAACTTCCTGCGCGTCGGTTTCACCTCGATCCGGCCGGAACACATCGAGCCCGGCATCGCCAGGCTGGCCAAGGTGGTCGAGCGCTACCGCCGTGCCGCCGCCGGCAATAAAAAGGCCCCTGAGGGCCCGGACCTGCACACGCTAGAGCATTTCGTCTCGTAGGTAGTACCAACGGTACAGCAGGCCCTGGCCCAGCCTGCGGAACGGCGCGAACATATGGCCCGGCAAGGGCGAGTCGTAGATCGGCAGGTCCCAGGCCACGCCGTCCTTGCCCATCAAGCGCTGCGCCAGGCGCTTGCCGGCGTGGGCCGAGAACGCCACGCCGTTGCCGCCATAGCCGAAGGCGTAATAGACCGGCTGCGCCGGATCGGGCTGCGTCACGCGCGGCATCATGTCGTGGCTGACGTCCACCCAGCCCCACCAGGAATAGTCCACGTCCACGCCCGCCAGCGTGGGAAACTTGCGCGCCAAGCCCTCGCGCAGCAGCGCCAGATGACGCGGATGCTGCGCGTCGGCGCCGCGCAAGGCGCTGCGGCTGCCTATCTGCATGCGGCCGTCTGGCAGCAGGCGGTAATAGAAGCGCAAGGTCCGCGTGTCGGTGATGAACACCGTGCTTTGCAGGCCCGCGGCGTCACGCTCCGCCGGGGTCAGCACCCGCGTCACCAACGAGTTCGACAGCACCGGCATGATGCGGTTGTCCAGCAGGCGGTTGACGCCTTGCGCGGTGTAGCCGCCGGTGGCGAATGCCACGCGGCGCGCGCGTACATAGCCGTTCGGGGTCTGCAGCCGCACGCCGCCGTTCTCCGAACGCCAGCCCAGCACCGGGCTGCCCGGATGGATACGCACGCCCAGCGCCCGCGCCTGGCGCATGTAGCCATAGGCAAGCTTCAAGGGATGCACGCCCACGCCGTCCGGCTCGTGCATCGCGCCCACCGCCTCGCGGTCGTACACGTAGCGTTCGCGCAATTCCTCCCTGCTCAGCATCCTGGCGTCGTAGCCGAACACCTCACGCATCACGCGGGCTTCGTTCTCCAGGAAGGCCATCTTCTTCTGGCGGTGCGCCGTGTAGAGATGACCGCCCGGCTGCGCGTCGCAATCCACCTGGGCCACCAGGCTCTTCCAGTATTCAAAGCCTTCGCGGATCTCGGCGTCCAGGCGCTTGGCGGTCGCCAGGCCCCAGCGCGCTATCCATTGCGAGCGGTACAGGCGCCCGGATGCGTTCTGCCCCTGCCCGCCATTGCGGCTGGTGCAGCCCCACACCGCGCGGTTGGCTTCGAGCACCACGGCCTTTACGCCGAAGTCACGGGCCAGCGTCAGGGCCGCCGACAGGCCGGTAAAGCCGGAGCCCACGATCACCACGTCGGCGTCGATATCGCCTTCGACCGGGCCGTCGTCCTCGGGCGGCTGGCCGGCGGTCGCGACCCAGTAGGTGGGCGCGTAGTCCTGGCCGCGCCCGGGCGGGGACACCAGCGGATCGTAGGCCGGGTTATACGCGCTGATCGCCGTCCGGCCAGCGGGGGCCGGACCTACAGATTGGAAGGACATTTGAGTATCCATGCTGCGTTCCGGTTGCTGGGCGCGAAAGGCGTCCTCAGCCGCGCGCCGGCAAGGCCGGGCGCTGCTTGCGGTAAGCGTTCTTCACGCGGATCTTGCCGTCGTGGAAGGTGAACACGTCCACCATGTCCGCCTCCACGCGGGAGCCGTCGGCGGCGGTGCCTGTAAAAGTGGACTGGGATACGCCGCGGTCGCCCGCGACCCAATGCGTGGCGTTCTGCCACTGCGCATCGGGGAAGTTCGCCCAGGCCGCGGCGAAGGCCGCGCGCACCGCGTCTCGCCCTTCATGGCGCGCGCCCCATCGTTCGGGGCCGGCCACGGTCTCGAACACGCAGTCCTCGCTCATGAAGGACATCAGGGCGTCGATATCGTGGCGGTTCCAGGCCGCCGCGAATTCGGCCAGCATGTCGGCGGTGACGGTCTTCTGCATTGCATACCTCCGATAGACGCCGGCGCGACGCGCGCCAGCATTCAGATCAAAGGTAAGTGAGCCCTGGTGCAGGGTCTAGAACCAGAAGCGGGAAATCGCTTGCACCAGACGGGGGCCAGGCGCTCGTGCGGCGGCCGGCGTCAGCCGGGCGCGTCGATCCCGGCAAGATCGATGCCGCCTCCCGCGCCTGTCGGCGCTACAGCACCATCCCGCCGTCGATCGTCAGGCTCGACCCCGTCATGTATCCCGATTCGGCGCTCGCGAGCCATGCGACCAGCCCTGCGATTTCGTCAGCGCTGCCGGTCCGCTGCAGTGGAATCATCGGACGGACCATGTCGAGATAAGGGGCCGCCAATTCGGTCTCGACAGGCCCTGGCTGCACGTTGTTGATGGTGATCCCGCGCGGCGCCAGGTCGATGGCGATGCCCTTGACCATCGTGGCCACCGCGGCCTTCGTCATTGAATAGACGCTCGCGGCCGGGCCCCCGATGCGCACGGCCACATTGCTGCCGATCGTGACGATGCGGCCGCCGTGCGCGAGGTGCGCAACCCCTGCCTGGATGGCCAGGAACACGCCTCGCACGTTAATGGCCAGCATCTGGTCAAGATCCGCCAGGCTCACTTCGGCCACCCCGCCCAGCTTCATGATGCCGGCGTTGACCACCACGACGTCAAGCCGCCCGAAACGCTCGACCGCCTGCGCGACGGCCTGCCGGATCGCCTCCGCATTCGCGCTGTCGGCATGGATGGCCAGCGCTTTCGCCCCGCTCGCCTCGATCGCGGCGGCGGTTTCCCGCGCCCGCTCGGGGGCCGAGACGTAGGTGAACGCCACGTCCGCGCCGTCGGCAGCCAGCCGCCGCGCAATGGCGGCGCCAATGCCGCGCGAACCGCCGAATACGATGGCGGCCTTGCGCGCGCCGTTGGTAGTACCTGTCATGATTCACTCCTTTGTAGACTGATTGGGTCGATAGGTCGCCGTAGGAAACGCCGGCAAGTCCCCGGCGCATTCTCCCGGCCACATCGAATCAATCAATCACAAAGATATGAACAGGTAATCCAATTAATTCATGTCTCTCTGGGGCACTCCTTCAGGCCGACGCTTGCGCGAGCCAGGCGTCCATGTTGGCAGGGTCGATGGCGCCGCGCAGGCCAATAAGCACCAGCGACGGCGCGTCCAGATCGGCCGGCGGCCTGGCCTGCGTGTCGTACCGCACCCGCCGCCCGGCCAGTTGGACCAGCACCAGGCCATGCCGGTCGGTACGCACCCAGCCCTTGGCGCGCAGCAGCTGCCTGGGCGCCTCGCGCAGCCTGTTGGCGAACCTGTCGGCGTCGAGCAGCGCAGGCGCGCGCCATAGCCAGCTCTGGAAAGGGTGGTCGGGCTCATCGGACGTTGCGGGGTGGATGTGTCCCGGATGTCCGCAAGCGCCGCTGGCGCATGCACGCGCGAGACCGTGCATCTCGCCCTCGCCCAGCAGGTGACGCAGATCCACGCGCCCTTCCCGCGCCTCGACCATCGCGGCCCCGCGCGTCGCCGCATGCAGCCACTGGCGCAGCGCCGGCAATTCCTCGGCGGACGCGAGGTCGGTCTTGTTCAGCACCAGCAGATCCGCGGCCTTGAGCTGGCGTTCCAGCGTATCGGCCAACAGGGGATCCGCCGCCAGCGCGCGCACGTTCGCGGCGTCGGCCAGGACCACCACGCCCTCCAGCTGCAGCATGGGATCGGCCATGCCGACCTGCGCGATGCGGCCTGGATCCGACACGCCGCTGGCTTCGATCACGATCCATTCGGGCAAGGGGTCCAGCGCCAGGACGCGCGCCAAGGCGTCGTCCAGGCCACCTGCCATCGAACAGCAGACACAGCCGTTGGCCAGCCTGATCACCTGGTCGCTGCGCTGCGCGATCAGTCCGGCGTCGATGTCCACCGGGCCGAAGTCATTGACCAGGACCGCCGCACGGCGGCGAGTGGTGGATAGCACATGATTGAGCAAGGTCGTCTTGCCCGCGCCCAGAAACCCGCCCACCACGGTCAGCGCGATGCGCGCTCCGCCCAACGGCGCCATCTCAGGCCTCCCGCAACGCCAGCGGCCTGCCGCCGATGACCGTGCCCAGCACGCGTACGTCCTTCAGCTGCTCGGGCGGCACTTCCAGCGGATCGTCCTGCAGCACGCAAAAATCGGCATGCTTGCCGATCTCGATGGAGCCCACCAGATGGTCCAGGTGCAGGGTGTAGGCCGCGCCCAGCGTCACGGCGTGCAGGGCCGCCTCCACGCCGATGCGCTCGGATTCGCCCAGCACCTTGCCCGAGGAAGTCTGGCGATTGACCGCGCACCAGGCCGTGAACAGCGGTCCCAGCGGCGTGATGGGCGCGTCCGAGTGGATGGAGAACGGCACGCCGGCGCGCGCCGCCGAAGCGCAGGCGTCCATGCGGTTGGCGCGGTCCGGCCCCATGGTCAGGGCATGGTGCGCATCGCCCCAGTAAAAGATGTGGTTGGCGAAAAGATTGGCGCACATGCCCAGACTGGCCATGCGCCGGAACTGCGCCGCGTCGGCCATCTGGCAATGCTGCAAGGTATGGCGGTGGTCCCGGCGCGGACTGCGGCGCAGGGCGCGGTCGACGGCGTCGATGGCAAGCTCGGTGGCTTCATCGCCATTGGTGTGGATATGCAGCTGCACGCCGGCATCGTGATACGTCTGGACCATGGCGTCCAGTTCGGCCGGCGCGATCACCCAGATGCCGTTGGGCGCGCCGTTGTAGTAGCCCGGCCAGCGCAGCCTGGCCGTAAAGCCCTGGATCGAGCCGTCCACCACCAGCTTGACCATGCCCAGATGCAGCTTGTCGTTGTTGAGCCGCCGGGCATCCTCCAACTTGGCCAGGCAGCGCGCCGGATCGCCCGCATACGTCAGCGCGGACGCGGCGGGCACGATGCGCACCGGATAGTCCGGTTCAGAGGTGATGCGCGCCAGCGTCGCCAGGCCGTCGTCCCCCAGCTCGTTGACCAGGTCCGTGGCGGTCGTGACGCCTGCCCACTGAGCCACCTTGCCGAACATGCGCAGGCCCTCTTCCGACACGCCCACGGTGCGGAACGGGCTGCCGATCAGGCGCATGACGGGAAACATGGCCGCGAATTCGCAGAGCTCGCCGCTGGGGCGCCCATCGTCCATGCGGGTAATGCCTTCGATATCGGTATCGCGGTCGATGCCGGCACGCGCCAGCATCGGGGTATTCACGTTCATCAGGTGCATGCTGGCGTGCATCACCACCACGGGCCGCTCGGCGGAAACGGCGTCCAGGTCCTGCACACGCATGCGCGCGCCGTCGAAGAAGATCGGATCGAAGCCCCAGCCGATCAGCGTTTCGCCGGCTGGTAAGGCACGCTCGGCCTCGCTCAGCCGGGCAGCCACCGCGTCGAAGCTCTTCAGGCCTTCCCAAAGCCGGCCGTCCGGCCCGCGCCGGTCGTAATAGCCCACGTACACGAACTTCCACATGCCGCCTTCCGGCAGGTGGCAATGCCCTTCCACCAGGCCGGGCATGAGCACTTTGTCCGCATAGCGTTCGTCAAGTTCGGCAGGCCCCCAGCCCGCCAGGTCTTCGCGGCTGCCCACGCCCAGGATGCGGCCCTCGCGCACCGCCACATGGGTGGCGCGCGGCTGCATCGGGTTCATGGTCAGGATGCTGCGCGCGGCATAGATCGTGGTTCGTGCGCGGGTCTGGGTCATCGGTCTGTCCTTCTATCGGAGGGTGGGCTTATCCCTGCAGCGGCGACACCAGGACGCCATCGCGGGATTCGACGAAATGGCAGGCCACGCGGTGGCCCGGCGCCACTTCGCGCAGAGCGGGCTCGCGCGTGGTGCAGAGCGGCTGCGCGGCCGGGCAACGGCCGGCGAAGCGGCAGCCGGGCGGCGGATCGACCGGGCTGGGCGGATCCCCCGCCAGCCGTACCCGGCGGGCGGCAAGTTCGCGCCCGCCCTTCACGGTCGGCACCGCCGACATCAGGGCGACGCTGTAGGGATGCAAGGGGCGCGTGAAGAAGGCGTTGCGCGAGGCCTGCTCGATGATCTTGCCCAGATACATGACGGCGATGTCGTCGCAGATGTGCTCCACCACCGCCATGTCGTGCGAGATGAACAGGAATGACTGCCCCTGCTCGCGCTGGATGCGCCGCAGCAGGTTCAGGATCTGCGCGCGGATGGCGATGTCCAGGGCGGACACCGGCTCGTCGCAGACGATCAGGTCCGGCGCGCTGGCCAGGGCCCGGGCCACGTTCAGCCGCTGCCGCTGTCCGCCAGAGAACTGATGCGGAAACAGCTGCCGCTGTTCCGGCCGCAAGCCCACCAGTTCGAACATGCGGGCCACCCGCGCCTCGCGTCCGCCCGGCGGATCGATGCCCATCAGGTCCAGTGGCGACCGCACGATATCGCCCGCGCGCTGGCGCGGATTGAGAGAGGAATACGGATCCTGGAACACCAGCTGCACGCGGCGGCGCATGCGGCGCAGGGCCGAACCGCCCAGCGCCGTCATATCGGTGCCGTCGAAGTGTATGGAACCCGCGGTCGGATCCGCCAGGCGCAGCACCGACAAGGCGGTGGTGGTCTTGCCCGAACCGGACTCGCCCACGATCGCCAGGGTGCGACCGCGCTGCAGCTCGAAGGACACGCCGTCCACGGCCTTCACGACGACGGGCTTGCCATCGCGTCCGCGTCCGCCAATGGGGAAATGCACGGCAAGATCGCGCACGGACAGCAAGGCGGGAGATTGCGGTGATGTCATCGCGCTGCCTCCGGATACAACCAACAGGCCACTTCCTGGCCCTCGCCCACTTGGACCAACGGTGGAAATGCGTCGCGGCAACGGGCCATGGCCTGCCCGCAGCGCTCCATGAACGGACAGCCCGCGCCGCGCTCCCAGATCGAAGGCACCACGCCGGGAATCTCCGGCAGGTCCGGGCGGATGTCGTCGGGCTCGCGGTCCAGTTCCGGCAGACAGGCGATCAGCCCCTGGGTGTAGGGATGGCGCGGCTGCGCCAGGATTTCGCGCACGCCGCCCTGCTCCACCACCCGCCCGCCGTACATGACCACCACGCGGTCGGCCATTTCCGACACCGCGCCCATGTCGTGCGTGATCAGCAGTACCGCGGTGCCGCGCCGGGCCTGTTGCTCGCGCAGCAGGTCGAATATCTGCGCCTGCACAGTCACGTCCAGCGCGGTGGTGGGCTCGTCGGCGATCAGCACGTCCGGATCGCAGGCCAGCGCGATGGCGATCATGACTCGCTGCCGCATGCCGCCGGACATCTGGTGCGGATAGTCGTCCACGCGCCGCTCGGGCAAGGGGATACCCACCGACTTCAGCATGTCGATGGCGCGCTCACGGGCCTGGCTCTTGCTCAGGCCCTGATGCAGGCGCAAGGGCTCCGCAATCTGGTCGCCGACCGTGTACACGGGATTCAGCGCCGTCATGGGCTCCTGGAAGATCATCGATATCTTGTTGCCGCGCACCCGACGCATGGCCTCTTCGTCGTGGCCGGCCAGGTCATCGCCGCGCAGGCGCACGCTGCCCCCGCCTATGCGCCCCGGCGCGGGAATCAGCCGCATGATGGCCAGCGCCGTCATGCTCTTGCCGCAGCCGGATTCGCCCACCAGACACAGGGTCTCGCCAGGGTTCAGGGCAAAGCTCACCGCGCTCAGCACCTCGGCCGCGCGCCCGCGCGCCTGGAATTCCAGGCTCAGGCTATCCACCTCCAGCACCGGGGCGTTCATGCCCGCCCCCGCGAGTTGGGATTCAGCGCGTCGTTCAGCCCGTCGCCGATCAGGCTGACGGCCAGCACGGTCACGAAGATGGCGGCGCCCGGCAGGGTCACCGCCCACCACGCGGTCAGGATGTAGGGGCGGTTGCTGCCTATCATCAGGCCCCAGCTCATGATGTTGGGATCGCCCAGGCCCAGGAACGACAGGCCGGCCTCGAACAGAATCGCCATGCCTATCGCCAGCGTCGCGGACACGATCAGCGGCGCCAAGGCATTGGGCAGGATCACCCGCCAGATGATGCGGGCGTCGCCCGCGCCTATCACCCGCTCCGCCAGCACGTACTCGCGGCGTTTCAGCCGCAGGAATTCGCCGCGCGCCAGCCGCGCCGTGCCTGTCCAGCTGACCACGCCGATCGCCACCGCGATGGTCGCGAGCGAAGGCGAGAACAGCGTCACCAGCACCATGGCGAACAGCAAGGTGGGCAGCACCTGGAAGAACTCGGTGATGCGCATCAGGGTTTCGTCGATCCAGCCGCCGTAGTAGCCTGCCAGCGCCCCGACCGTCAGCCCGATGGCCATGGACAGCACCGCCGCCACCACGCCCACCAGCAGCGTGGCGCGGCCGCCGTAGACCATGCCGGTCAGCACGTCGCGGCCCAGGTAGTCGGTACCCATCAAGGCGTCCGCGCCCGGCGGCGTCATCGGCGCGCCGGCGATCTCGAAGGGGTCCGCCTGCATGACCATGGGGCCGAAGATCGTCACCGCCAGGATGACGGCCAGCAGCAGCACGCCGGCCAGCGCCGAGGGATTGCGCGCGAACACCCGCAGGGCCTCGTACGACGGACGGGCCGGCGGCCGCGCCGTCTGGGCCTGCAAAGCGGCAACGGGAACGGCGGAAGGAGTCTGGCTCATGAGGTCTTGATCCTGGGATCGATCAGGCGGTAGGCCAGATCGGTAAGCTGATTCATCACCACCACCAGCAGCGAAGCGAACAGCAGGATGCCCAGCAGCGTGGGATAGTCGCGCCTGAGCACGGAATCGAAGGCCAGCCGCCCCAGCCCCGGCCAGTTGAAGACCGTCTCGACCAGGATCGCGCCCGCCAGCACATTGCCGAACTGCAGGCCCAGCATGGTCACCACCGGCAGCACGCCGTTGCGCAGCGCGTGCTTGTACAGCACGGTGCGTTCCGGCAGACCCTTGGCGCGCGCGGTGCGGATGTAGTCGGCCGACAGGGCCTCCATGACGCTGGCGCGCGCCAGCCGGCTGTACTGCGCCAGGTAGACAAATGCCAAGGTGAAGGCCGGCAGCACCAGATGGTGCAGCACGTCCAGCACGCCGGCCCAGCCGTCCTGGGGTCCGCCGGCAGAGCGCATGTCGGACACCGGGAAGATCGGCAGCACCGAGGCGAACAGGATGATGAGGATAATGCCGGTCCAGAACACCGGCGCGGAATAGCCCACCACCGACAGCAGCGTGATGCCTTGCGACAGCGGTCCATTGGGCTTGCGCGCGGCCAGCGTGCCCAACAGCGTGCCTGCCAGGAAAGCGCTCAGCACCGAGGTCACCACCAGCAGCAGCGTGGCCGGCACGCGATCCCAGATCAGTTGCGCCACCGGCACGTTGAAAAAGTAGGAATAGCCCAGGTCGCCGCGCAGCACCTGCATCAGATAGATGCCCAGCTGCGTCAGGAAGGGTTGATCCAGCCCGTACTGCGTGCGCAACTGCGCCCGCAGTTCTTCGCTGATGCCGCCCATGGAGCCAGCAATGGTCTCCACCGGATCGCCCGGCGAGATGTGGATCAGCAGGAAGTTCAGCGTCACCACGGCCAGCAGCAGCACCAGCGCGTAGGCCAGGCGGCGCAGGAGATAGCGCGTCATGGCGGCCCCCTACTGCAAGTAGGTATCGTCCATGGGCGAGATGACGCCCCAGATCCCGTCCGGCAGCCCGTGCACCTTCTTCGAGGACAAGGTGTGGTACGGAATGACCGTGAGGAAATCGATGGGTACGTCCGCGGTGACCAGGCGCTGGAATTCGGCGTAGAGCGCGCGGCGCTTGTCCGCGTCGGTTTCGGTGCCAGCCTGCTCCAGCAGCTCGTCCACCTTGGGATTGGCGTAGGACTGCGTATTGGTCCAGATGATGTCGCGGATGTTGCTGGACAGATAGGTGCGGTGCACGCCGATCACCGGATCGCCCCAGTTGAAGACGATGTCGGTGGTCATGTCGAAATCCTTGCTGGCGATGCGCTTGGCCCAGGTCGGGAAGTCCGGCGAGGCGCGCACCTGCACCGCGATGCCGACCTTCTTCAGCTGGCTGCGCAGGTACTCCGCCACGTTCTTGCCCTGCACGTCGGAACCCGGCATATAGTCCACGGTCAGCGACAGGCGTTCGCCCTTGGCGTCCTTCTTGAAGCCCGCTTCTTCCAGCAACTGTTCGGACTTCTTCAGGTCCAGCGGATACTTGGCGACGTCCTGGGTGGCGAACGGGCTGGTGCCGATGATGGGACCGTCGGCGGGCTGGGCGAAACCGGCGTTCAGCGCCTTGGTGATGAAACCTTTGTCGGTGGCGTAGGCGATAGCCTGCCGCACCCGCACGTCGTTCAGCGGCTTGCGCGCGGTGTTGAAGGCCAGCCAGCTCAGCGCGCCTATACCTTCGTAGCCCTTGCTGGTCATGACGATGGCGGGATTGTCCTTGGCGCGCCGCAGGATGGTGGGCTCGGTCATGAACGGCAGCACGCCGATGTCGCCGCGTTCCAATCCGATCAGCAGATTGGTCGCGTCCGGATTGATCTTCACCACGATCCGGTCCAGGTAGGGTTTGCCGGGCAGGAAGAACTTGTCGAATTTCTCCAGCACAATTTCCTGCCCGGGCTTGAACTCCTTGAACTTGAACGGACCCGACCCGACCACGTCGGCCGAATTGCGAGGGTGGTTCTTCAGGTCCTGGCCGTCGTCATAGATGTGCTTGGGCAGCACCGGCATCAAGGCCGGCGACAGCGCCAGCAGGATGGCCGGATGCGGCTTGTTCATGCGCAGCACCACCGTGTAGGGGTCCGGCGTGTCCACGGCCTCCACCGGCGCGAACATGGTCTGGAACGGGTGGTTCTTCTTGACCGCCATGACGGAAAACGCCACGTCGGCCGAGGTCACCGGCTTGCCGTCATGGAACAGCGCGTCCTTGCGCAGATGCAGGGTCAGCGACTTGCCGTCCGGCGCCAATTCCCAGGACTGGGCCAGATAGGGTTGCGGCTTCCAATCGGCGTCGTAGCGCAGCAGGCTGGCGAACAGCTGCGTGCTGGGCAAGGCGGTGGCGATGCCCGACTGCACCGCGCCGTTCAGGTGACGCGGCACTTGCGTCGAACCGATCACCAGCGTGCCGCCCGGCTTGGGCGCGTCCGCGGCCATGGCTCCGCCCGCCAGGGCCAGCGCCGTCAGAATCGTGGTCAGGCATTTTTTTGCGCTGCGCATGTTCTACCCCTTGATCTTGTGTGTCGCGAACCATTCAACGGATGGCCTTGGGGGTAGCGTATCCAGCCTGAGGGTCCAGGCTTAGTACCAAACCGCCGGACTTTTTGGAGCCAGTCGCGTCGACGGCCGGAACTCAGGCAGCCTGCGCCCGCGCATACAACGAGGCCACCGCGCAGCTGTTGACGCGGGCTTGCATGGAATCGGAGCGGCTGGTCAGCAGCACGGGCACGCGCGTGCCTAGCACCAGCCCGGCCGTACCCGCGCCGGCCAGCCAGGTCAGTTCCTTGTAGAGCATGTTGCCGGCCTCGATATCCGGCACCAGCAGGATGTCGGCATCGCCCGCCACGCGCGACACGATGCCCTTCTGGTCGGCCGCCTCGCGCGAGATGGCGTTGTCGAAGGCCAGCGGGCCGTCGATATCGCCGCCGCGGATCTGCTGGCGGTCCGCCATCTTCGACAGGGCCGCCGCATCCAGCGTGGCGGGCATGGAAGGGTTGACGGACTCGGTGGCGCACAGCACCGCCAGCTTGGGCCGTTCCACGCCCAGCGCGCGCGCCAGGTCGATGGCGTTCTGCGCGATGTCGGCCTTTTCCTGCAGGGTCGGCGCGATGTTGACGGCTGCGTCGGTCAGGATGAAGAGCTTGGGATAGGCCGCAACCGCCATCACGAAGGCATGGCTGATGCGTCTGTCGGTGCGCAGGCCTGCTTCGCGCGCCACCACCGCCGACATGAAGTGGTCGGTATGCAGGCTGCCCTTCATCAGCATGCGCACCGCGCCATCGCGCGCCAGCGCCGCCGATGCGCGCGCGGCCTGCACCTCGTCGTCGGGCGTATCGACCACTTCCAGCTCGCCTTCGCGCAGCCCCAGGTCCGCCATCAGGGTGCGCAGCCGGCCCGCGGGGCCGACCAGCACTGGTTCGATGTAGCCCGCGTCGCGCGCCTGCACGGCCGCGCCCAGACTGGTCGGACACAAGGGATACGCTACCGCAGTGCGCAAGCGTCCGGCCGCCGCGCAGCACGTCGATCACGCGCGCCTTCACGTCGGGCCAGACGTCTCGCAGCTTGTCGACGGGGGAATGGGCCATCGGGCTGCCGGCCCCGACCCGCACGGTCACGACACTGACCCGC
>NZ_JCBAMT010000042.1:0-55190 GCF_059760445.1 Achromobacter sp. D7-1
GGCCAGGGCCGGCCGCCGCGTGCCTTCTCCGGGAAAGCGATGATGCGGCAGATCCATCCCTCGTGGAAAAACCTGTGTTGCGCGCTCTAGAATGAGCCTCGAGCAGGAGGAGGCGAGGATGTGGGATACCGCGCTGGACGGGCTTTCCGAGGCCCAGCGGCAGCATATTGGGGAATGCATGACGCGGCGTGAACTGGCTCCCCGGACGGTCCTGCTGCGGCAGGGATCCAAGGCCGGATGCATCAGTGTGATCGTCAGCGGGCGGATGCGCAGCGTCCAGGTCGCCCGCGATGGCAGGGAATCCAGCAACGTGTTCGGCAGGAACGCCATGCTGGGCGTGATATCGACCATGCTCGACGAACCGGCCTTTGCGTCGCTGGAAACCCTGGACCGGACGGTGGTGGCGCAGCTCGATCGCGCCAACCTGCTGCGCCTGATGGAAACAATGCCGCGCCTATCGCTGAACATCGCCATGACCTTGGCGCGCTTTGGCGCCACCAGCGTGCAGCGCCGCTATCGCGCCGAAGAGCAGACGCCGCTGCAGCTTGCCCAGGTCCTGTGCGAACTGGCCACGCTCGACGGCGCGGGACCGCGCGGCGAAATCCATGGCCTGACCCAGCAGGACCTGGCCGCCATGGTGCATGCTTCGCGCAGCTGGGTGGCCACCAAGCTCGGCCATCTGGAAGCGCTGGGCCTGCTGGATTACCGGCGCGCCATCATCGTCATTCCGGATCTGGACGCGCTGGCCAGCTACAGCCGCGGGCTATGGCAGCCTCCGCGGCGCTGAAAGCCGCCTGGGGCTGTGGGCGCTAGCAGGCGTAAACAATGCCGCCTGCAGGCCCCGCCGTGAATACAGGCGTGGCCGCCGTGAACGCATAGACGATGCGGTGCTCGTCCAGCGCGTCGCACATGCGCATGGCAGGCGTGCCGGCGCGCGACAGCAGATCATCCAGCGTGCCTTGCAGGTCCTCGGTTTCGATCTCCAGTATGGTCATGTAGCGCCAAGACTGGGGATATTGCCTGGCCTGCGCATGCGACCACGCATAGCGCTGGCCGGACACGAAGCCAGGCACGCGCATGACGTCCGGCATGTGTGTGTTCATGTACCAGTCGTCGAATTCCTCTTCCCGTCCTTCGACGGGGTTGGTGAAGACCACCAGTTTGTGCCTGGTCATGGTTCCTGCCTCTCGATTGTGGCGGGGAGCGGCCGCTGGCTGTCCCACAGGTTTTGCAGGTTGGATTCGGCGCGCGCGCGCAGTTTGTACTTCTCGACTTTGTTGGTCAGCGTCAGGGGCAGCTCGGCGACGAACTCAACAAAGCGCGGAACCATGAACTTGCTCATGTTTTCCTGGCAGTACCTGACCAGTTCATCGGCTGCCAGCGCCTGACCGTCGCGTAGGATGACCGAGGCCGCGACCTCGTCTTCGGTGAATTCGGAGCGCACCGGATAGACTGCCGCCTGGCGTATGGCCGGGTGGGTCTGGAGGATGCTTTCCACTTCGTAGGCCGAGATGTTCTCGCCCCGGCGCCGGATCGCGTCTTTCTTGCGGTCGGTGAAATGCAGGTAGCCGTCGGCATCGATGCGGCCGCGGTCGCCGGTATGGAACCAGCCATTGCGGTGCGCGGCGATCGTGGCCTCGGGCATCTTGTAATAGCCCAGCGGCGTTGCCCAGGGCTGTTCGACGCGCAACAGGATTTCGCCGGAGGCTCCGGCGGGGACATCGAAATCGTCATCGTCGACGATCCGTAGCCGGACGTTGTCGCGTGCCAGGCCCACGCTGAAGATCTTTTCAGCAGGCGCATCCAGGGGACTCCAGGTGGCGGCGCAGTAGTCGCTGAGCGCGTAGCCATTGAGCACCTTGATGCCGAAGCGTCGTTCGAAATCGTGAACAAAGGGCGGTGGCGGCGCCAGCGAGCAGACCCGGACCTGGTGTTCTGGATCGCGCCCGTCGGGCGGTTGGGCATACAGGAAGTTACCGACCGCGCCGATGGCGTTGAAGCGGGTGGCGCCGGCTGCGCGCACCTCATCCCAGAAGCGGCTGGCGGAGAAACGCCGTGCCAGCGCGATGGCGCTGCCCGCCATGAGCGCGGTGGTCATGCCCAGCAGCAGAGCATTGGCGTGGAACAGCGGCAGGAAAACATAGTCGACGTCGTCGGGCCGGAAGTGGCGATAGCGTATGTTCTGTTCGCCCCAGAAGTGGGCGCAGGCATGCGTGATCATGATGGCCTTGGACGGGCCGGTGGTGCCTGACGTGTAGAGCAGGTAGGCGAGGTCGTCGAAGCGCACGGACGAATCAGGCGCTTCATCGCAGGCCGCATCGGCCGCAAAGGCATGGATCGAGGCGGCGGCCGCCAGCCGTTGCGCGGCCGCGCCAGCGTGGCCGACGATGAAAATGCGCTTCAGGCGCGGCAAGTCGGCAATGATGTCGCAAAGCGACCCGGCCAGGCTGTCCGACACGACGATCGCCGAACAGTCGGCATGGTCCAGGTAGTAGCGCAGCAGTTGGCCTTTCGCGGCGGTATTGATCGGCACCGATACGGCGCCCAGTTTGCCTAGCGCGGCGTAGCAGAAGACCTGGGCGGCGCAGTTTTCCAGCATCACCGCGACATGGTCGCGATGGGCGATACCCTGGGCCTGCAGCGCCTGAGCGATGCCATTGCTGCGGCGGTGCAGGTCCATATAGGTATGGAGACTGCCGTCCGCCATGTCGCGCAGAAAAATGTCGGAACCGTTGGCCGCCGCGCGCCTGGCGATGATGTGGCCGGTGGTCCAGTGACGCATGTCACCGAACGCGGCGTGGACGTCGATGGAGGACGCGGGAGGGGTGATGCACCGTGAGTGCTCCATGATTCAGGTTCAGCCTTGTTTGGGTTTGATGAATCCCGCCTGGCGCAGCAGCGCTGACCAGCGCGCTTGTTCGGCGGCTGCTTCGGCCGGCCAGGCGTCGGGCCCCATGAAGGAAGGCTCCACCCCTTGTTCTCGGGCGAACTCGCGGAACTCGGCGCTCATCGTGACGCTGCGCATGCCATCGGCCAGCGCGGCAATGGCTGCCTGCGGCGTGCCGCTACGCACGAATGCGGCGTTCCAGGACACGAAGCCGAATCCCGTGGCGCCGGCTTCGGCCAGCGTGGGAATTTCCGGCACGGCCAGGGAGCGCGTCGGGCCGCTGACACCCAGCGCGTTGAGCTTGCCGGCGCGCACCATCGGCGCGACGCCAGCGATGGCCGCGGCAACGGCGTCCACGTGACCGGCTGCGGCATCCGTTATGGCCTGGGAGGTGCTGGTGTAGGGAACGATGTTGAAACGCACGCCAGTGGTCGATTTCAGCGCGGTCGCGACCGCCATGGCCGCGGACCCGGAAACGGCGATATCCACGCTGCCGCCTTGGCGCCGGTTCAACTCGATCAGCTCGCGCAGGCTGGTGAATGGCGCATGCTTGCTGGCCGCAAACAGCCACATGGCGCTGGAGCAGCGCGCGACCGGTTGGAAGTCGCGCAGCGGCACATAGGGCGCAGAGTCCAGCATCTCGGTGTTGTAGAGAAACGGCGGGCCGGTGAACAGCACGGTGTGGCCGTCGGCGGCGACCTGCAACACGGCCCGGGTGCCTACGACGCCGTCGGCGCCGGCCTTGTTCTCCACCATCACAGTGATCCCCCACAGGCCGGTCAGCTTGGCGGCGATGAAACGCGCCACGGCGTCGGCCGCGGTGCCGGCCGTGTACGGCACCAGCAGCGTGACGCGTTGCGCGGGAAAACCGGCTTTCTGGGCGAGGGCGCCGCCGCCCAGCATCAGCGCCGGGATGGCGGCCAGCAGCGCGCGGCGGGTGCTGTTGGGCCGGGCCGGAGCGTTTCGGCCGATGGATTCGATTTTCATGCGGCGTTTCCTTCAGTCAGGCATGACGGTGAATACGGGGACGCAGCGTCCCTCGGGAGTGGGCCGGAAGGCGGCACGCACGCCCTGGCCGATGCGCAGGCGGTCGAGATCGCAGTCGACGATATTGGTGAGCAGCAGCGGTCCTTCAGCCAGTTGCACGTAGGCGATGGCGTACGGCTGAGCTGCGGCCCGCATGACGCTGAAGGAATACAGCGTGCCGGAACCCTGCGCGTCGACCCAGTCGAGCGAGGTGGAGCCGCACAGCGGGCAGATGCCGCGTGGATACCAATGGCATTTCCCGCAGGCGCGGCAGCGCGGCAGCACCAGGCGGCATTGCGCCGCAGCTTCCCAGAACGGCAGGCTTTCCGGGTTGGCCTGCGCATAGGGATCATGCTCGAGGTTCTTGGCGTGGCTTTCCATGTTCATTCGCGTTCCAGGATGACGGTGGCGTGCGAGTGGCCTATGCCGAACACCAGCCCGGGGCCGGCGGCCAGGGCCAGGTTGCAGTTGGGGACTTGTACGGCGGGATGGGCTTCGCCGCGCAGTTGGCGCACGGCTTCGATGGCCTTGGTGATGCCGCCGCGATTAGCCGGGTGGTTGTTGCAGAGTCCGCCGCCGTCGGTGTTCCAGGGCAGCCGTCCGACACCCGATATCAGGTTGCCGTCGGCGACAAAACGCCCGCCTGCGCCTTTCTCGCAGAAGCCCAGGTCTTCGAGCTGCATGATCACCATGATGGTGAAGTTGTCGTACACCGACGCATACTTGACGTCGCGCGGCGTAATTCCAGCCTCGGAAAAGGCCGCCGGACCGGAGCGTGTTGCGCCGGTGTGGAGCATGTCGGCGTGATGGCCGCCGTTGTTGGTGCGTATGGTTTCGCCGCAGCCCAGCACCCGGATGCGCGGACGGGAAAGGCTGCGCGCCACCTCGGGCGCGACCAGCACCAGCGCGCCGCCGCCATCGGTGATGACGCAGCAGTCCAGCCGGCGCAGCGGATCCGCGATCATGGGGGAGGCCAGCACGTCGTCGACGCTATACACCTTGCGCAGCAACGCGTGCGGGTTGTGCTGCGCGTGATGCGAAGCCGCGACCTTGACCCAGGCCAGTTGCTCGGGAGTGGTGCCGTACTCATGCATGTGGCGGCGCGCGAAATTTCCGTAGATGCCTGCGACGGTCCAGCGGTAGGGAGCTTCCCAGGCCGCCGCGGGGCGGTCTGGTCCTAGTTGACGCGCTTCCGTGCCGGTTGCCTGGCCTGCGCTGCGCGGCTTGCCCGCGAGAGTGATGAGCGCCACGCGGCATTTCCCGCTGGCAATCGCCTGCGCGGCGTGGCCGATCAGCGCCAGATACGATCCGCCACCGATTTCGGTGCCGTCGACGTGGCGCAACCGCAGATTCATATGATCGACAAGCATGGCGGGGCTCACGCCTGCGTCGCCGGCACAGAAGTAGCCGTCCACGTCGGCCAGGCTCAGGCCGGCATCGGCCAGCGCGCCTAGCGCGCATTCGGCATGCAGTTGCGCCACGGAATGTTGGGGGGCGTAGCGCAGAGGATGTTCGTAGGCGCCGACGATGTAGGCTTTGCCGCGTATGCTCAAGATGGTCTCCGATGGCCGTGGCCCATGCGGCCAGGCCGCGTCAGGAGCAATCTACGTGCGTTGGCAGCGGGCTGTCTGTTTACTTCTTGACAGAGCGGACCGCGGCGGGACTCAGCCCGGCTATGGGTCTCATCGGCTGGCGTGAAGGGCTGGTCTTGAGCTGGACTGCATGACCTTCGGACGACGCAATATCACTGATTTCAGTGATAGGCGCGCATGACTTCGTTGGCTAGAGTGCGCATCAACTATTTCAACCCACTCTACCAACGGTGAATAAATGAAGGTTCGGCAATTTGCAGTCGCGGCTTTGGCATGCTTTCCCATCGTCGCCGCGGCTGCGGACGTCGTGTTCGTTAATCAGTCGTCCTGGGAAATCCACGAGATCTACTTTTCGCCCGGCAAGCAAAAAAGCTGGGGCGAAGACCACCTGGACAAAGACGTGCTGCAAAAGGGCGATTCGCTCACTCTGTCCGGCGTGACTCGGGGCAAGTGGGATGTCCGTGTCGTCGACGAGGACGGCGATCAGTGCGTGCTCGAAGATGTCCAGATCGACGGCGCCGACAAGTGGGTGATTACCGACAAGGAACTGTTGGCTTGTCAGGCCGCCAGCTGATGGGCGTGACGCGAGCGGCAGGGTTTGCGGGACTGGCGTGAGGCAATTCGCGCCGGGAACGCTGGGGCCGACAAGCTAGCCAACGCAATCAAGAACCCGTTGCCCCGGCGGCGGGTTTTTTTACGCACCATTGCTCGCATCAATGTGAAATACATCAATTTATTACGATATTACTAGTTGTAACTCAGAAAAAAGCCTTACGCCATACAGAGATATACCTAGTTTCAGGTATAGACGAAGAGTTTCAATCACCGTCTAATACTTGCAGTCAATAGACAAAATGATGCATTGACTTGAGCGAAAAAGGCTGCATTTCAGAAACAGTGTGTGCAACTTTTACGTAATGCTCTGGTTAGTGACTGGCAAAAACAGGCAAGGAGGGTTGGAAGCATGTCAGCGACTGTGTTTTATGAACGGGCTGTGGCGCTGGATCGGGCAGCGCACCAGGACACCAGGATCCAGATTCAGCCGGATCATTACGCATTCGCGCAGGACACGAATGCGCTACCCATCGCAGCCAGCGAATTCGCCGACGCGGGCCGCCACTATCCCATCGTGTTCGTGGGCGACGACGCCGGCAACTTCCACGTAGCCGTGCTGCTGGGCCTGGAAGACAAGTCCAACCTGTTCGTGACCGAGTTGGGCACCTGGAAGGCCGACACCTATGTGCCTGCCTTTGCCCGCCGCTATCCCTTCGTGCTGGGCACTACGGCCGAGGCCGACCGACTGGCCGTGTGCATCGATGAGTCCTATCCCGGCGTCAATACCGCCGATGGCGTGGCTTTGTTCGAAGACGGCAAGGAAACCGGCTACCTGACGCAGATGATGGAATTCCTGCGCGTGTTCCAGGGCGAGATGGAACTGACCAAGAGCATGGCCCAGCGCCTGAACGAGCTGGGCCTGCTCACGGCCAAGACCATCACGATTTCGCAGGCCGACGGCGACCGCTACCTGAGCGGCTTCTGGGTCGTGGACGAGCAGAAGTTCGCCGGCATCGACGATGCCCGCGTGACCGAGCTGCACCGTGCCGGCATCCTGCGCCTGATCGAACTGCATCGCGCTTCGCTGGGCAACGTCCAGCGCCTGGCCATGCAACTGGACGAGCAACGCCGCTTGAAGGCGCAGCAGCAGGACGCCGCGCCCGCCGCGTCCGCGGCCTGATCCGCGCCGCAGGGCCATGCTGACCGCCACCTTGACTCCCGCGATCGGCCCGGCCCCCAGCCAAGCCGGCGCCGAGCCCGAGATCCAGATCCCCCTGCATACCCTGCGGGGGGAGCAACGGATCTGGGCGGACCGCCTGCTCGCGGTGTTCAAGAACCGGCAGATCGACGGGGTCGAGTGGTCGATGAAGTTTTCGGCCGCGGGCCTGGTCGGCAATCGCTTCATGCTGGGCATCCAGCGCGAAAACTGGCGCCAGCTGGACCTGGCCACGTTGTCGCGCGCGCTCGCCATGCCGCAGTCGCTGTGGATGCGGGTGGTGCAGGACATGGAGCATGCGCGCGCCATGTTCTTCGCCTACGAACCCGACGGCGCCGCCGGCACGTACCGCGTCTACCTGGAGTTCATGCCCACGTCCGAGGCGCTGCGCCAGCATGGCGTCCTGCCTTTGGGCTGCGGCTACAAATGGCATCCGGCCACGCAGCGCGAGGCGGCCGTGACCACTTATCGCATGCGTTATCTGCAGGACCGCGCGGCGTTCGATGCGCATCTGGAGCCCTATTTGGCCAAGCTCGCCAACCCGGTGCTGCGGCAGGTCGCGCAGGCGATCGTGGCGCAAGCATGCGTGGCAGCCGACCCGGCCGGCTTCATGTTCCTGGAAGTGGACGAGCCCGATACCCGGCGCGATTCGTTCACGCTGACCTTTCGCGGGGCAGACCTGCCCTTGAGAGCTTTCATTCCCGACCTCTTGCGTCTTGCCGCCAGCCTGGCTCTGGCGGAAAGCGATGTGCTGGGTTTTCTTTTGCCCGACGAGCCCCGCAGCCTCTATAGCCTGGCCGCGGGGGCCGCGCGGGACGGACACGAGTTTCTGACTGTCTACTATGACTGACAACGACAAGCTTCTCTTCCGCCTGGCGCATGCGCGCAAGGGCCTGCTGGCGGTGGCGGCGCTGGCCGCATTGGGCATGGCGGGTTGCGCGACGCGCGACCAGAAAGCGCCGGTCGCGTCCACTCCCGCAACGGCTTCCGCGACCGCGTCTGCTTCGGCTGCGGCGTCCTCCAGTCCGCAAACCGAAAGCGGCACGCTCAAGATCGGCCAGCACACCCCGCAAGAGGACTCGGGCTTTGGCAAGACGACGCCCAGCGCCCAGATGGACGAGGTTCCGCCCGCGCCCGCGCCGCGTTTCGACGAGAACACCACGTTCCCGGCGCCAGCGTCGTACCTGGCGGAGAACATGCCGGCGTACAACGGCGCCCAGTTGCCGGACCAGGCCGATCCGATGACGCTGGATCAGGTCTACATGATGGCGCTGCAGAATGATCCGCAGATGCAGGGGGCCTACCAGGAGCTGCAGGCCGTAGGGTATGGCGTCATGTCCGCCCGCGCGGGTCTCTTGCCCAGTATCAGCGGCGAAGTCAATCGCAGCCGCGTACGTCAGAACGTGGTCGACAGCGAAAATAGCGTCTACCAGACGGGCCGCGCCAACTGGGCCGAGAACGGCTGGGCGCTGACCCTGAACCAGCCGATCTTCGAGCTGGGCGCATATCACAAGTGGCGCCAGTCGCAGGAGGCCGAGCGCAAGGAGGTGGCCAGCTACGCCTATGCACAGCAAGACCTGATGCTGCGCACGGCAACCGCCTATCTCAGCGTCCTGGCCGCGCAGGATCAGATCGAACTGACCGAGGCCGAACGCCACACCACCCGGAAGCAGCAGGAGCTGGTGCAGGCGCGCTACCAAAGCGGCCAGGAAACCCGCGTTGGCCTGAGCGAAGTCCAGGCCCGCCTGGACATCCAGGACGCCAACACCCTGCTGGCGAGGAACGACTACCTCGACAAGCAGCAGGCCGTGCAGGAGATCGTCGGCTACGGCAACCTGAAGTTGCGTCCGGTGCGCAAGGATCTGCCGATGACGCTGCCCCTGCCCAACGATCCCCAGGCCTGGCTGCGCACGGCGCTGGACCAGAACTGGTCGATCCGCGCGGCCTCGGCAGGCGTGGCGGTGGCGGAGAAGGAGGTGTCGGTGCAGAAGGCCGGCTACTACCCCAGCGTGAATCTGCGCGCCTCCACGGGCCGCAATGAAACGGGGGGCAGCCTGTTTGGCGGCGGCAGCACCGTGGCCGACACCCGCTTCACGGTGAACCTGTCGGTGCCGATCTTCCAGGGCGGCTACACCTACGGCATGAGCCACGCGGCGGCCAGCCGTCTGAGCGCGGCCTCGTCCGACCTGAGCCTGACCCGCCGCAAGGTGCAGCGCCAGGTGTTCTCGTCGTTCCAGAACATCGTGATCGGCATCGACCGGATCAAGGCGCTGAACAGCTCGGTGGAATCGTTCGAGCTGGCGCTGAAACTCAAGGAAGAGGGCTTCCAGGCAGGGCTGAACGACATCGTCAGCGTGCTGGACGCGACGCGCAATCTATACAACGCCAAGCGCCAGCAGGCGGAGGCTGGCTACAACTTCCTGCTGGACGGCCTGAAGCTCAAGCAGGCCGCCGGCACGCTGAACGCCGCGGACATCGCGGCGATCAGCCAGCAGATGCTGTAGGGCAAGACGGGCTTGCGGCGCCACGCGCAGGCCCGGCGGTACGCGGGCAAGACTACAACAGGGCCGTCCGGCGTTGCGCCGGATGGCTCGGAATCGTTTAAATCAGGGCGCTGCATGCGTCCGCACAAAAAGTGTCGAGCGACGATATGAGCATGAAGAAACTGGCGCGCAAACTCTGGACCGGCCGTTCCTCCCGCGAGGTGCAGCAATCCCTGTTTCGCAGGCGGCCGCTCTTCGAGGCGCTGGAGCGCCGCTATCTCATGTCGGCCGAATTGCTGGTGCCGCCGCCGCCGCCCGCCAGCGACCAGGCTCCGGTGGTGGCGCCTGCCCATCCCGGGGCCGGCGGTCCGGCCGCCGGCGCCCAGGGCAAGACGCCCAGCGCGCCCGGCTCGCATCCCTACCTGGTGGAGCGGGCTGCCTTCAAGGCCGCTACCCAGCACAGCGAGATGCTGACGCTGGAGCAATACGCCAAGGCCAACGCCACGCGCCAGGGCGATGCCAAGGCCTGGCTGCCAGGCCAGGAAGCGGGACAGGCCCGGCCGTCCGCGATGGCCGCCAACATCCCCGGCTACACCACGAACTCCGAACAGACGCCGGTGCGCCAGATCATCTTCGTCGATCCGGCGGTGGACAACGCCGAGCAGATCGTACAAGGCCTGTATGGCTTGATCAGCGGCAAGACCGAAGGCCTGGACGGGCTGGCAAGGCCCACCGGCGACGGCCCGCAATTGCAGGTGCTGCGCAGCCACGACACGGAGATCATCGTGCTGGACGGCCGCTACGACGGCGTGGACCAGATCACGCAGGTCCTGGGCCAGCATCGGGACCTGGCCGCGGTGCAGATCATGAGCCACGGCAGCGTTGGATCGTTGACGCTGGGCACTGCCGCGCTGGGCGCCGGCCAGCTGGACGCCTATAAGGATCAGTTGCGCGCCTGGGGCGACGCCCTGTCGGATGATGGCGACATCCTGCTCTATGGCTGCAATGTCGCTTCGGGCCGCGCGGGCATCGCTTTCGTGGACAGCCTGGCGGCCATCACGCGCGCCGACGTGGCGGCGGCCACGCATACCGTGGGCAGCGCCGCGCTGGGCGGCGATTGGGCGCTGGATTACCGCCGCGGCGTGATCGACGCCAACACGGTGACGGTCGCCAGCTGGAACGGCGTGATGGCCAGCGCCGCCGGTCTGCAGAGCGGCGGTTCCACCTTGCAGGGCGTGGCGGTCAATGAACATTTGATCGGCTACGGCAGCAATAACACATTCGTGTTCGACAACAATTCCACCGCGGCGCTGACGACGATCGAAGTGCGCCAGGGAATGAAGCTGGAGAACGGCGTCTGGATACGCAACGAAGACGACGACAATAGCAATAACACGCTGGATTTCTCGGGCATCCGGGGCAATGTCACGGCCATCATCAGCAGCAACGACGCCTACCAGATCACGTATTCGACGGTGGATGCCGGCAACAACTGGACCCAGCGCGTCGTCAACGTGGTGTTCAAGTCGGCCGACGGTACGCAAAGTCTGAAGATCGGCGACAAGACCTTCAACCTGATCGGCACGGCGCAGAGCGGCAAGACCATATTGGACTACAGCGGCTATGCGACCGGCGTGACGGTCGATCTGTCCGGCCCCACGGCGGACTCCAATGGCGAAGAAGTTCCGCCGCCGCCGCCGACCGGATTCGGCTATGTGCGCGCGATCAGCGGAGTCAAGGGTTCCACGCAGGGCGGCAACAGAATCACGGTGGTGGGCGACACCACGGTCACGATCAATAACTCGCAAGACATCGTCAAGGGCAGCGGCGGCGGCAATACCTACATCGCCGCGGGCGGCACCCTCGGTTTCACCCTGACCCAGCAGGCCGGCCAGAGCGGCAACACACTGGACCTCACCCAATTCGGTACTGATGTCACGGCCCGCGTGCAGACCGGCGGAGGCATCAGCGTCTTCATGGGCGCGGGCGTGGCGGCCGACGGCAGCGTCAACGGCCTGGCGACTGCGCTGGTCAACAACCTCGATGTACAGATGTTCTTCGGCGTGGCGGGCAGGACGACGCTGGATTACTCGGGCTATGAAGACAACGTCACCGTCAACCTGAACTTCCAGGACGGCAATACCGGCCTCTACGACGCCAGCGGCCTGGCGGGCGTGCTGAACATCAGCAACGTCATCGGCGCGGGTGGCGACTATGGCAACGACATCGTCGGCAGCCTGGGCGACAACATCATCACCGTGGCCTACAGCCGCGGACAGAACCGCATCAGCGGCGGCGGCGGGAACGATCTGGTGATCGGCAACCTGGCCGCAGGCGGCGCAACCGAATACATCGCGGGCGTGGAAAGCGACGCCGCGCTCAGTGGCGACAAGACCTCGGCCACGTTGACGAACATGCCGCCGGGCGCGGGCACCGCAAGCACGGTGACCCTGCGCGGCGTGAACGCCGTGACCTTGCAGGACTATCGCACCATCGACGCCGCGGCAGCGGCGGGCAGCACGAATCACGCCGCCACCAGCGTCACGCTGGACGGCACGAACTACCGTGGCGACCTGACGCTGATCGGCAGCGCGGGCGTCAACGTCCTGCTGGGCGGCCTGGGCCACAATACTTTTACCGGCTATCAAGGCGCCAACCAGCTGTGGGCGCAGGCGGGCGCGCAAAGCAACACGCTGGACGAGAACGGCCAGTGGAATTTCACGCTTACCAACAATCAGCTGTCGGCAAGCTACGCCTCCGATGGCACGCCCCTGGGTACCGGGGTGCCGGTTCCCACCTTGAGCAATACGCTGAACGGCGCCTTCAGCCAGGCGCGCCTGAACGGCGGCCTGGGCTCGACGCTGATCGATGCGTCGGCCTTCAGCGGCAATACGGTGCTGGTCAGCGGCCTGATGGCGGGCGGCGTGATCCGCGCGGGTTCGGGCGACAACACCCGGCACCAGATCATGCTGCTGGGCGGCCGCTACAACCTGTACGGCGGCACGGGCACCAATGCGGCCACCGAACTGGTGGTGGCGGCCGACGGCCTGACGGGCACGGACGGCGCGGGCTACCAGTCGCAGATGGCGGCCAGCGGCGGCGTGGGCTATGTGTCGTTCCAGCAGACGGGCGCCACCGGCTGGATCCAGCGCGCGGCCAACGAGTCCCAAACCACCGCTTCCACCTATGCCGGCATCTCCAGCGTGCGCGTCATCGGCGGCGAATACGGCAACTGGATCGATACCTCGCGCTTTGCCGGGGCGGCGGTGCTGGACGGCATAGCCGGCTTGTCCAACTATTTCATTATCAGCAATGCCTACGCCACCCAGGTGATCGGGTCCGCGGGGTCGAACACGATAGAGCTGTTCACCGGCGGCAGGAGCGTGTCCCTGGACAATAGCCAGGTGAAGATCGGGGCGGGCGCGTCGCAGGTCAACAGCACGTTCACCAACGTCAACGACTTCCGCTTCGTGGTGGAAGGCAGCAGCGCCAACATCGTGGACACCACGGCCCACACGGGTGTGACCACGCGGACCTATCTGTCGGATCTGAGCTCGGGCTATACGCCGGCGGAAGGGCCGGCGCTGGCGTTCGTGTTTCCCAACCACGCTAACGCGCGGGTCGATGTTGGCCTGGAAGGCGTACGCACCATCCAGGACCTGCTGGACGCCATCGGTGCCGGCATCATGGTCAACGCGGCGGGCGAGCCGCTGCGTATCGCGGTCGGCGGCCCCAATGCCGGCAAGCTGATTCCGGCCAGCGACAGCAGCACGCCTTGGGATTATCTCTACGCGCTGACGGCCAGTCTGGACGTGCAGGGGCGTCTGCAGATCAGCTACAGCCAGGACGCGATTGCGGCAGGCTACTCCGGCGTGTTCTCGCTGGCGCCCGGCATGCAGACGGCGCTGAACGCCGACGGCACGGTGTCGAATTCGACGGTCAGCCTGTCGGACGCGGCCTACAAGCTGGGCCTGATCGCGGCCGGACAGGTGCAAAGCAGCTCCAACGGCACGGGCGTTCTGACGGGCGCGGCGCTCGCCATCGGCCATCAGACGCAGTTCGTACTGGCTGGCTCCAACTCGACCATCCGCTCAGGCGGCGGGGAAAATACGTTCGTCGTGAACTATGGCCAGCCCGGCCAGAATACCGGCGCCGGCAACAGCATCGCCACGCAATCCGGCGCGCGCAACAGCCTGGTGGTCAATACCGGCGTCGGCGCGGTGCTGTCGAACGCCAATGTGCACTATGTCGATGGCGGCTCCAATAAGAGCCTGGTGACATTCGCGGGCGCGCCATTCTCGGACGCCACGGTCATCGCCACCAACACCAGCGGCGCGACCACGCTGGACGCCAGCATCTGGACCCCGGCCGTCACGCTGGCCACTCGCGGCGGCTACGACACCCTCAAAGGCAATACCAGCAACGTTTCCTTCGTGGTGACGCAGCCGGCGGATACCGCCGCAGGCACCGTGACCGTGACGCTGGCGTCCAACAGCGGCACAGGCAACAGCCTGCAGGTCATGGCGCTGGGCGGCAGCGCCGCCTTGTCGAATCTGATCTCCACGACCGGCACGATCGCCGGGGTGACGCTGGGCGCGAATACGGACAAGTTGGATTACGTGCTGGACATCGGCAGCGGCACGCTCGATCAGGCGTTGACGGTCAGCGGCCGCAACGTCATCATCCGCGGCCAGTCGTACTCGGTGCTGCAGAACATTACGCTGGATGCGGGCTATGCCCTGCGTCTGGAAGGCGAGAAAATCACCGTCGGCGCCAGCAACGGCGCAAATATCGTGCTGGCGGCCGGCGCGATCGAGCTGGCGGCGCAACGCTACCGCCCATGGCGTAGCGCGATGGCCCAGATCTACAAGCTGGACGCCGCCATCACGGTCAACAACGCGACGCTGTGGGCCAAGGACACCGGCGGATCCGGGGTCAGCTTGACCAGCAAGATCGATAGCAAAGACTACGATCTGGATCCGCTGATCAAGAACGGCGCAAACCAGGGCGGCGTGCTGGGCGGGCTGGCGGGCGGCGTCAACTCGGCCTTCGACGCCCTGATGAAGTTCCTGGACGGCGCCAGCGCCATGGCGGCCTGGGCCGGCATTGAATACAACTCGTCGATCAAGGTCGGCACGCAGGCGCGGCTGGTGTCCAACGGCGACGTGAGCATCACGTCCACGACGTCGGCCACGGTCAAGCTGAGCCCCTTGGTCGCGAAGATCGCCGGCATAGCGGTGGGCGTGCTGCAGAACAAGTCGACCATCGATGTGCAGGGCACGGTGATCGCATCCAAGTCGATCACGATCAAGTCCGATCTCACCAACGAAATGGAGATCGCGCTGCTGCCGGGCCAGGTCGGCGCCGTGCCGGCGGTGATCGGCGTGGGCGTGGCGGTCATCATCAGCGAATCCACCGTGCACATCGGCGCGGGCGCCAGACTGGAAACCGGCTTGCTGCATGCCACCGATCCGATCACCCACGCGCTGAGCGGCGTGGGCGGAGACGTGACGATCCAGGCCCTGACCAGCCACAAGAGCACGATTTCGATATCGGCCGCGGGTGCGATGGCCGAAAGCGACGACACCAAGCCGGTGACGGGGGCCGACGGCAAGATCGATCCTTCCAAGGAAGCGGGCAAGTACAAGGCCGGCTACGCCAAGGTCGGCGTGGCAGTGGGCTTTGCGTACAACCAGCTGACCACTGAGGCCTTTATGGACGGCACGGTGGTGGCGCGCAATGCGGGCAAGGTGACCGTCGAGGCCAAGGCGCAGGACGCCGGCAGCGCCATCGCCGTCAAGACCATACTGGGCGGCCGCGCGGCCACCGGCAGCGATTTCCTCACGGCGGCGCAGACCGAGGCCAAGAACGCGGCCATCGCCAAGACCGTCAGCCCCATCGTGAGCGGCGCCCTGGGCGGCCTGGGCACCGGGGCACAGTACACCAAGAGTTTCTTCAGCGCGCTGGTGTCGGATAGCCGGGGCGGCAAGTTCGGCGACAAGATCAAGGAAATCAAGCAAGAGAAGGATTTCGAGGACCGCGCCAAGTACGACTCCGACATCCAGAAAGAAATCGACAACCCCTCCACCGAGTTCCAGGTCGGCGCGGCGCTGGGCATGTCGATGAACAACATCACGACCACGGCCCGCATCGGCAACGGCGTGGCGGCGGCCACGGTCAGCACGGCGGGCGGCGACGTCATCGTCAATGCGCAGACGCAATACAACACCAAGCTCACGGTCATGAGCGGGGTGGATGACCAGCCCATCGCCGACAAGCAGGCCTTCCTGAAAAAGAAGAACAACCTGACGACCAACCAGCCCGAGCGCGCGGCCGGTCCGGACGGTTCCGACTTCGGCGCCGCGGCTGCCGTGGTCATCGGCATCGACAATGTCAAGACCCAGGCGACCGTCAGCCAGTTCGCCACGATTACCTCCCAGGGCGGCGACGTGGCGGTCACCGCCAGCAGCCTGAACCAGATCGACCCGAAAAAGCTGTGGCTGGTCAATCTGTACGCGCCGTTCGACGGCATCAACACCAAGTGGAACGACGCGGACGGCACCAAGGCAAAGGCGGAGGTGGCGGGCAAGGCGGCCGCGTCCTTCCTCAACAATCTGCAGGCCACGCTGACCAGCACCGGGGGCATCTCGTCCAGCTTCAGCAGCTGGGCCAGCGCCACGGCCAAGAGCAAGAAGCTGGCCCTGTCCGGCGCGTTCACGGTGCTGGTGCAGGACACCAAGACCCAGGCCCAGGCCGCGGGCAAGATCAATACGACGCTGTCCGGCGGCACGGCCGGCGATGTGACGGTGCAAGCGGAAAACTCCTCGCAGCGCCTGAACCTGGTGGGCAACATCATCCTGCCGTCGATATCCCTGGGCGGGGCGAAGTCGCTCCAGCAGGCCGCTCCCCGCGGTGCGTCCGAGGGCCGCTTCAGCTATGGCAAGGACCGGGTCAAGGGATTCCTGACGCCGAAGTACCAAGGCTTCGAGTACGGCAGCAGCTCGAAGGAAGGCTCGGCCATCGGCGTGTCGGTGTACGTGAACGCGGCCAGGCACGAAACCCGTGCCGTGGTCAGCGACACTGCCGAGATCAATGCGGGCAAGCTGACGGTCGATGCGGACAATGAACTGATTTCGGTAACGCTGGGGGCATCGGGCGGCCAGGCCAAGACCCTGGCGCTCAACGGCGTGGTGCTGGTCAACTCCACCAGCGCGACCACCCTGGCCCAGGTCGGCCGAGGCGCCCGCATCGTGGCGGCAGGCGCGGCGGACATCCAGGCGACGGATGCGACCTGGGTTGGCACGGTGGCGGGCGCCGCCGCCGGATCGCAGGCGGTGGGCGTGGGCATGAGCGTGTCCATCAATGACGTCAACCGCTGGACGCAGGCCCTGATCGGCGACACGCTGCGCGCGGCGGATGGCGCGCCTACGGCCTTGCCGGTGGGATCGTTCTCGGCGGCCGCGCTGACGATCCGGGCGGAGAACAAGGGCTTTGTCGGCAATCTGGCCGTGGCGGGTTCGCGCGTGTCCAGCCCGGTGGCGGGCGCGGGCGCGGGCGGCGGCACGGGGGCGGGGGCGGGCGGCACGGGCGGGGCAGGGGGTACGGGTACCAGCCTGGACAACCTCAAGCTGCCCACCGGTCAGGGCGATGCGGCGCCGGGCACGGACAGTTCCGCGCCTGCGTCAACCACCGACCTGGGCTCCAAGCTGGAGGGGCTGAGCGGTCAGGTGACTCAGCTGACGCAGGATGCGGGCGCGGCGCCGGGAGGCGGCTCCGGCAGCCAGCAATCCAAGGCTGGCGTAGCCATTTCGGGCGCGGTGGCGGTCAACATGGTCAGCGACTTCGCGCAGGCCTACGTCAACGCCGCCGGCATGAAGATCACGATAGGCGGGGACGCCAAGGTCGAGGCGCAAAACGGCACCCATACGCTGGCCCTTTCGGGTTCGGCTGCGCTCGCGCAGTCGGATAGCGCAAAGTCCAACGTGGGGGTCGCGGGCGCCTATAGCATGAACATGCTGGGCGGCGAAGCGCGCGCCCAGGTGCTGGCCGTGGGCGAACTGGTGGTGGCGGCGGATCTGGCGCTGGCCGCGCGGCGTACCGGCGTGGCCGTGACCATCGCCGCCGGCATGGCCGGCGCCAAGGGGCAGAAGGGCGTGGCGGTGGCCGGTTCGGCCGCCGTCGGCGTGGCGGATTACGCCAACATCGCGCTGCTGGGCAACGCAGCCAAGGTCAGCGCGCGCGACGTGACGCTGGAGGCCCGCGACCTGAGCGTGCTGGCCACGGTGGCGGGCGCGGTCGCCAGCTCGGACGGCAAGGCCGGCGTGGGGGCGGCGGTCGCGGTCAACGTCAGCACCAGCAAGGTCGAGGCGGGCATCCGCCAGGTGACCGAGCTGTTGTACACGGGCCGTGTCGATGTGTCGGCGGAATCCACCCAGGTTGCGGTGGGCTTCGCGGGCGCGCTGGGCGCGGCGCGAGATGGCGCGGGCGTGGGCGGATCGGTGTCCGTCAATGTCATGTCCAACCGCGTCGAAAGCTATCTGCTCAACAGCAAGGTCGTCTATGACGGCGCCGCCAGCGGCAGCCATGACGTCACCGTGCGGGCTCAGGACAAGACCACGCTGGTCGCCGTTACCGGCGCTGCGGGCGTAGGCAAGAAGGCGGGCGTGGGCATCGCCGTCAGCTACAACGAAATTGGCAACGCCGTCATGGCCGGCATCCAGGGTTCGACCGTGGATACCGGCGGCCATGGCGCGGTGAAGCTCACCGCCAAGGATACGTCCTCGCTGGGGGGCGGAGCGGTCGGCGTCGGCGTGGGCATGGGCGAGGCGAAGTTCGCGGGCGCGGGCTCGGTGCAGGTCAACCGCGTCGGGTCCGCCGTGGCGGCCTATGTGCTGCCGAGCCGCGACAGCAACGGCGCAGTCACGGCGCGCAGCCGCATCGACGCCTCGTCGCTGACGGTCGAGGCGACCGAGAACAATACGCTGGTCGCGGTGACCGGCGGGGTTGCGGTCACGGCCGGCGGCTCGGTGGCCGTGGGCGCGTCGGTCAGCGTCAACGAGTTCAGCTCGCGCACCAGCGCGCTGATCGAATACGCGGATGTGGACGTCACCGGCAAGGTAGACGTGTCGGCGCATTCGTCGCCGCTGCTGGTATCGGTGGGGGCGGCGGGCGCGCTGTCCAAGAAGTTCGCGCTGGCCGGAGCGGTCAACGTCAACATGATGCGCGCGGCCACCGAGGCCCGCATCAGCGACAGCACCGTCAAGGCAGGTAGCCAGGCAGGCTTCACGGGCGACGCCGTGCGCGTCAATGCCTCGGACGCGTCGGCCCTGTACGCCATCACGGTGGCGGGCGCGATCGCGACCCAGGGCGCGGCGGTGGGACTGGCCGTGGCCGTCAACATCATGGGCGGCAATACGGCTTTCGACCGTGATCTGCTGGCCTTCAACAATACGACACTGGCCGATTCGGGCGCAGCCGTCACCACCGTGGGCGTGGCCGACAACGGCGGCGCCGC
The DNA here is from genome assembly GCF_059760445.1 of Achromobacter sp. D7-1. Taxonomy (NCBI): domain Bacteria; kingdom Pseudomonadati; phylum Pseudomonadota; class Betaproteobacteria; order Burkholderiales; family Alcaligenaceae; genus Achromobacter; species Achromobacter sp. D7-1. The sequence goes on from NZ_JCBAMT010000042.1 coordinate 19,274, forward strand.
CGCCAATCCCAAGGTCGCGGCTTCCATTCTGCGCAGCGACGTGCATGCGGTGCAGGGCAACGTCAACGTATTCGCCGGCCTGGTGGACCCCATGGCCGCGGGCGGCAATGCCCAGCTCAACGGCGGCGGCCAATTGCCGGTGGGCGACGGCGACATCCGCGTGGACCAGGGCGGCAGCACGCTGACCTTCACGGGCGATGCGGCGGCCGTCATCAACGGCGCCAAGGACGATAGCGGCAACGCCGGCATGCCGGCGCAAACTGGCGGCACGGGCGGCGAATTCTCGGGCTGGCAGACCGGCGACGGCGTCTACCTGAGTTCGGGCGCCGGCAACATCACGCTGGCAGACGGCACGGCCTTGCGCAATGACCGCGTGTACTACGTGATCCGGCGCGAGGCTCCTGACGGTCAGGCCATCATCCAGCTGGCGGATACTCAGGAAGACGCCCTGCGCGGCAAAGCGCTGCAATTCGGCAGCGTGACCAACCTGGCCGCGATCGGCTTCGCGCATGTACGCATGCAGGAAGCGACCAGCGTCAACCTGCAACCCTTCCACGGCGTGGATGCCGGCGCGACGGTGAATACCGGCGCCAATACGCTGACCCTGGCGCTGCCGTTCCCGGGCGTGCAGGAAGGGGCGGCCATCGTTTACAGCGGTTCGGTCGGCGCCAACGGCCAGATCGAGGACGTGCTGGCCAACCGCATCCTGGCCCAGGGCAAGGATGTCTTGAAAGTCGGCGTGACCTATTACGTCGTCAACCTGAGCGCCGACCAGCGTTCGTTCCAGCTGCGCGACGGTCAAGGCAACCTGGTCGATTTCAGCGGCGCGGCGGTGGGCGGCGCGCTGCAGCGCTTCAGCGTCAACAATCCGGCGGGGGCGGCCCTGAACGCGGACGGCAGCCTGACCTTGCCCAAGGCCCATGGCCTGGCCACGGGGGACAAGGTCGTCGTCAACCTGGCGGCAAACGGCGTGCTGACGGGCCTGTCCGACGACCACGTCTATGTGGTTGAAGTCGTCAACAGCACCACGCTGCGCTTCAAGGACGTGAACGGCGCCGCGGTGACGTTGGGCAAACTGGCCTATGTGCCGGAGTTCAACGCCGCCACCAAGCGCTACGAGTATTTCCTGACCGATGCCAATGGCGTCAAGCTGCTGGACGCGCAGAACAAGCCGATTTCGGTCAATCCGGACGCGATGATCGCGTTCACGCAGGTTGCGCTGGTGCGCCAGACCTCGCAGACCTCGACCAGCACGGGCAGCGACGGCACCCAGAACACCAGCATCACCCAAGGCACGCCGACCGACGCAACGCTGTCGGCTTCCTCGGCCCAGAGTCAGGCCATAGGCGAAAACAGCTTCTCGTTCGCCAGCGACGCGGGCTTGGCCACGGGCGACGTGGTCATCTACCGCAGCCAGGGCGCCAACATCGCTGGCCTGGTGGACGGCCAGCGCTACTACGTGATCAATGCCTCGCAAGGCGGCGGCTTCCGCTATCAGCTGGCGAGCTCGCTGGAGAATGCCCGCGACGGCATCGCCATGAAGCTGGGCGCGGCCACGGGCACGGGCGGCATCAGCCTGCAGAAGGCGGTGGATCGCATCACGTCCGGCGGCCTGATCTCGCTGGACATCGGTTCGCTGACGCAGGGCCATGCGCTGAGCAACAGCATGTTGAGCATCACGGTGGCCGGCGCGGGCGGCAAGTCGCTGGGCGGCGCGGGCGCCGTGGGCGTGAACATTTCGCGCTCCGAGGTCAGTGCCATCATCGACAACACGGGTGCGGCGGCCGGACAGAAGCTGCGGGCCGAGGCTGGCGTGGTGTCGGTGTCGGCGCAGGACGCCAGCCGCATCGTGACGGCCACGGGCGCGCTGGGCATCTCCATCACCCAGGGAGCATCGGCAGCCATCGGCGCGTCCGTGAGCGTGGCGGACATGCGCAATGGCGTGCGCGCGGCGATCGCGCAGGCGACCGTCGAGGCCCAGGCCGTGCAGGTGCGCGCCGAAGAGCGCGCCAGCATCTACAACGTGTCGATCGGCCTGGCCGGCGGCGCGGGCGTGGCGGTAAGCGGATCGCTGGCCGTCAACACGATCCAGAACACGGTGCACGCGCAGATCCGCGACTCGTCGGTGACGGCGACCTCGGGCGATATCCGCATCGTCGCGCGCGACGTCGCCAGCATCGCGGCGTTGGCCGGCAATGTGGCGGTATCCGTGGGCGGCCGCGTGGCCGCCGGCATGGCTTTCGCGGTCAACCAGGTCTTCGATACGGTGTACGCGGGCGCGCTGCGTTCTTCCTTGTCGGCGACTGGCGATATCGTGGTGCAGGCCGCCTTTGCCAAGCCCGATGACTTGTCGCCCGGGTTGAATGCGCAGATTTCGGCGATGGCGGTCAGCGGCGCGGTCGCGGCCGGTGGGTCCGGCGCCAATGTGGGCTTTGGCGGATCGGCTGTGCTGAACTGGATCGCCAACAGCATCAAGGCCGAGATCGGCGAGACTGCGGTCGGACAGGATGTTGCGGCTGGCGGCGATATCGTGGTCCGGGCCAGCGACGAATCCACGATCAACAGCCTGGCGGGCGCGGTGGCCCTGGGGCTGGGATCGCAGGGCGCGAGCGTCGCGGTGGGCGCCAGCCTGTCCTACAACTATCTGGGCGGCGCGCCCGCGGGCAACGCGCGCGAGCACTCGATTTCGGCGCAGATCCGCGATACGCAGGGCGCCGTGCGCGGCGCGCACGTGGAGGTGGCCTCGCTCTTCAAGGGGCAGATCCACAACGTGACCGTGGCGGGCAGCGTGGCCGTGGGTACGGCGGCGGTGTCGGTGGGCGGCGCGGTGTCGGTCAACCGCCTGAACAGCAAGAACGACGCGGGCATACGCAACGCACGCCTGGTCGAGGCGCTGTCGGCAGGCGGCGCGCCGGGCGTGGCCGTGCAGGCGCGCGACGACGGCTATGTGCTGGCCGTGGCCGGCGGCCTGGGCGTGGCGGTGTCGCCGGGCAGCGGCGCGGGCATCGCGGCCGGAGTGTCGGCGACCCACAATACCGTCAACAACCAGACGCGGGCGTATATCGACGGCAGCAGCGCCGGCAACGGCAACCTGAATACGGCCATCGGTTCGGCGCATGGCATCGCGGTGGACGCGATCAACGAATCGCGCATCGTTTCGGTATCGATAGGCGTAGCGGCGGCAGTCGCCGTGGGGCAGGGATTCGCCGGGGCGGGCGCCGGCGCGGGCAGCGGCAATACCATCGGCGGATCGGTGGAGGCCACGCTGAAAAATGTGGTCCCGCTGAACAATGGATATATTGCCGGGGACGTACGCGTCAACGCCGAAAACACGGGCAGCATCGTGGCCGTCGCAGGTGCCTTGGCGGTGGCGGTTTCCGCGGGCGGCATGGGCGCGGGCGCGTCGGTGGGCGTGTCGGTGGCGATCAGTGAAATCAGCACGACAGTGCGCGCGCTGGTCGAAAACTCCGTGATCCGGACGAACGGCACGGGTCAGGGCGTAACGGTGTCGGCGTCGGACCGGGCCACGATCACGGCCATTGCCGTTGGCGGCGCGGTCAGCGTGCAGGCCGGCAGTGCAGGCGTGGCGATCGCGGTCGGCACCAGCGTTGCGGTCAACAAGGTTTTCAATACGGTGCATGCCGACATCCGGGGCGGCAATATCCAGACGGCAGGAGCCGGACTGTCCGTCAGCGCGAGCCAGCAGGCCGACATTCTGTCGGTGGTGTTGGGCGCGTCCGTGGCGGTGTCGGTGGGCGACAGCGCCAATGCCGCCATCGGCGGCGGTGGCGCGTTGGCGCGCAACGTCATCTCGGCCAGCGTGCAGGCTGGTATCTCGGATGCATTCATCAGCACGGAGGGCGCGGGCGGGACGAAGGGCGGGCTGGACGTGCGGGCCCTGGGCCTGTCCCGGATCAACGCGGTGGTGCTGGGCATGTCCGCGTCGGTGTCGGTCAGCCACTACGCCGCCGCTTCGGCGTCCGTGGGCGTGGCCATGGCGGAAAACGTCATCGGCTACGACGTCAACAGCGCCGGCCAGGTGGTCGCGTTGGGGGCCGGCCGGCCGGTCAACGAGATCACGGCGTCGATCGACCGCAGTACGGTGACCGCGGGCGCCGTCACGGTGGATGCCAGCAATGTGAAATTCAAGGGCGATGGCAGCGTCGACTGGCAACAGAGCATAGACGCCGTGGTGGTGGCGGGCGCGGTGGCGGTATCGGTGGCCTACGCGCCGCCTATCGTCGATGGCGCCAGCCTCGCGGTATCGGGAGCTGGCGCGGGGGCGCGGGCGGTCAACAAGATCAAGACCGCCATCACGGCCCGCATCACCGACCAGAATCAGGCCCACGCCTGGAACGCAGCCAGTGTGTCCGTCATGGCGACGGACCAGTCACGCATAGACAGCACGATTGCCGCCGTGGCAATTTCGGTGGCGGTGTCGCTGGGCGCGACGGCGTCGCTGTCGGTGGCCGTGTCGCTGGCCCAGAACGAGGTCGCCAACGACACGCTGGCCAAGGTGGATGGCGTGAACTTCACCGGCGCGCCGGTGATCACGGTCAAGGCGGATAGCCAGGCCAGCATCCACACGGTTGCGGTGGCGGTGTCGATCGCCGCCGGCGTCAGCCTGGGCGGGATTTCGCTGGCGGGCGGGGGCGCCGACGCGCACAACGTGATCGGGTCGTCCGCCGTGGCGATCATGAGCAATTCGCGCGTCAGCGGCAATGGCGCCAACGCGCTGACGATAGACGCCGGCATGAGCGGCACGATCAAGGCCACGGTGGTGGTCGCCAGCGTGGCCTTCACGGCCGCGGGCGGCTCGTTGGCCATCGGCGCTTCGCTGGCCGAGAATGAGATCACGCAGGCGGCAGGCGCGCGCGCCAGCCTCGCCAACACCCAGGTGTCCAATCTGGGCGCCATCAACGTCACTGCCGATACCGTGCAGACGCTGGAAGCGGTGGTGGTGGCCGGCGCCGTGGGGATCGCGTATCAGGGGGCTGCGCTCGCCGCGGCCGGATCGTCGGCCTATAACACCTCGCGCGCCGTCACGCGCGCCGAGGTCAACGGTTTGACGCAGATCGATCCCGACGTGCGCGCCGCGGACAGCTTGTACATCAAGGCGTCCAATCAATCCACTCTCAAGGCCACCGCCGCAGGCGCAAGCCTGGCGGGCACGTCCCAAGGCCTGGCGTTGTCGGTCGGCGTGGCGCTGGCCAGCAACAAGGCGCTGGGCGCGGTCGAGGCGGCGCTGTCGAATTCGGTGCTTAGCGCCGGCGCGGGGGCGCAGATGGCGCGCGCGACCATTGTCGCCGAGGACACCGCGACCCTGGAGGCCAAGGCCATCGGCGCGTCGCTGGCGTTCGCAATGCAGGGAGGATCGCTGTCGGTGGGCGCTTCGGTGGCGCGCAACGTCGCCGCCATGAGCGTGCAGTCTTCCGTGACCTCGTCGACGCTGAAGGTGTCGGACGCCGTGGCGGTGTCGGCCAAGGAAACCGTGACGCTGGACGGCGTGTCGGTCGCTGCCTCGGTGGCGGCGGGCTTTGCGGGCGTGGCGGTGTCGGGGGCGGGCGCCGAAAGCACGCAGACGGTCGCTAACGACGTAGGCGGCTACATCAGCGGATCCGTCATCACGGCCGGCACGGGCGTGTCGGTCAAGGCGGACAACAGCTCCAGCATCAAGGCGGTCAGCGGCGCGGTGTCGGTGAGCGTCACGGGCGCGGGCCTGGGGGCCAGCATCGGCGTGTCCATCGCCCGGAATACTTTCGGCGTGCACGCTGGCGACGGCGTGAACCGCTCGAACCGCGCGCTGGCCTACATCGAGAACAGCACTATCTCCGTCAATCGCGGCAATGTGGACGTGCTGGCCACGTCCAGCGAAACGCTGACCAGCGTCAATTTCGCCGGCAGCGTGGCGGTGGCGGGTTTTGGCGGGTCTGCCGCCGGTTCCGGGGTGCAGGTCAGCAACCGTTTTGCCACGGCGACGTCGGCCTATATCGCGGGGTCGCAGGCCATAGCCGGCATCTCCGGCGGGGCCGGCTCCATAAATGTGCGCGCCCAGGACAGCAGCACCATCCTGAAGTCCGGCGCCTATGGCGTGGCGGTGGCGGCCTCGCTGCCTGTGCCGGGAAATTTCGGCTTGAACCTGGCCCTGGCTGTGACGCTGGTGGATAGCGTGGCGGCCAACGAGGTCAGCGCGTATATCGATACCGCCAGCGGCAGGAACGTCGGCGCGCAAGACGCGGTCTCCGTCGTGGCCGTCGAGAAGACCGAATTCAAGGGCCTGGACGCGGTCACCGCCTCGGTGGCGGTGGGTGGCGGCATCGCGGCCGCGGGCGCGGGGGTGCGAGTGACCAACACCACCCGCAACAATGTCAGCGCGCGGATTTCGGGCACGGGCAAGGTGGGGGCGCTGGGCAAGGTCGAGATCAAGGCCGATACCCAGGTCCGCGCCGACATCGACCTGACCCAGGTCAGCGTTGCGGTGGGCATGGTGGGCGCGGCGATCGGCGTAGGCATTGCCGAGAACATCGCGCGCGACGCGACCACGGCAACCGTGGACGGCGCGACCGTCAGCGCGCCGCTGGTGGACATGAACGCGTTGGTGAGCGTGGACTTCGGCCAGACCCAGACCGCCGGCGTGGCCGCCACCACGGGGCTGGCCGTCAATGTGAACAAGGCGCTGGTGGACATCGCCACGACAACCCTGGCCGAAGCGCGCAATGGCGCGGTGCTGCAGGGCCTGTCGGTCACCGCCCCGGGCCAGGGCGAGACCCCGGGCATGGTCAATATCAACGCGCAGGGCACGTACTACGGCCGCGCCTATTCGAAGGCGATCACCGGCGGCGTGATCGGTGTGGGAGTGATGAGCGCCGAAACCCGACTGGGCGGCTCGCTCAAGGCGTCGGTGGATAACGCGACGCTGCAGGGCGCCATCATCGGCGTTACGGCAAAGGGAACCACCGAGCGCAACGGCGAGGCGGGCCTGCTGGCCGAGGCCCGTTCGCTGGAAGTGGGCGGGGTGACGGTATCGATAGACAGCGCCACGCTGACGACCGCGCTGGATACGCGCGTGCAGATCGGCAACAACGCCCGCATCGATGGCACCCTGCTGAGCATCACGGCGGACCAGGTGCAGTCGGTGGACGTCAAGATGGACGCAGGCACGATTGCGCTGGTGGCCGGACGACAAGGCAAGATCGATGTCGTGGTGGGCGGCAAGTCCGCCATCGACATCGGCGGCGGCGCGCACGTGATCGGCAACAAGCTGGATTTCCGCAGCAACAATACCGTGCGCGGTACCTCCACCCTGAGCGGCTATTCGGTCAGAGTGGCGGGGGCCGACGTCAGCAAGCACACGGTCACGCTCAAGCCCGAGTCGACCATCAGCGTCAGCGGGGCGCGGCAGGCCGGCAGCACGATCGATACGGCGGGCATGACCGTGGTGCAGGCGCGGGGCAATTTCGATACCCCGGGCATGCTGGACCTGGTGGCGACCAACGACATCATCTACACCCAGCGCAACAAGATCACCGGCGTGTCCGGCGTGTCCGTGACGCTGTCGACCAACAAGCTCAGCACCGACGGCACGCTCGCCCAGGTCAAGGTAAACGGCGCATTCCTGCGCAATGCCTTCGGCGACGTGGTCATGGCCGCGAACACGCGCGGCGTGACAACCACCATCAGCGATCTGCTGGTGGTTTCCGTGTCCAGCTTCAGCAAATCGGACAGCAACAACGATCTGACGGTGCGCAACGCCATCCAGATCGACAATGCCTCGATTGAAGGCGACAACATCCTGGCGCTGGCAGGCAACGGCAAAGCGACCGATCCGCTGTCGACCGGCTATCTGCTGGCCAACGATAACGTGTCGTTCACGCTGGTCGGAATCGCCCAGGTGCCGGCGGTTGACAGCGGCGCCAAGGCGCGCCAGATCAACACTGTACTGATCGACGGGGTAGCGGCCAACGGCTCGCTGCTCAAAGCCCACCGCAACGTGCGGCTGGAGACCAATCCCTCGAAGCTGGACCAGGCGCGCGTGAACGGTTCGGTGCAGGTGATCGGCCTGAACCTGAATCCCACGGTCAAGCTGGCCGACGGCGTGGTGGACACCACGTCCAGCAGGGTGGCCACGGGCGCGGCCACACGCATCATTGCGGGCGTGAACAATGCGGCCAACCTGTTCGTGATCCCGGCCGAACTGCTGGAGCAACTGGGCTATACCAGCGCCACGCTACCCGCTGCGGGAGCTCCTCTGCGGTTCGACTCGAATTCGCCCGCGGTCAAGGCGATCCTGGAGAAAATGCTGGGCGCGGGCAAGACCAGCCTGGACGGAGCGCCAGGCACGGTCAATATCGACGTGCGCTATGAGCTGACGGCGTTCAGCGCCAGCGACATCAAGGTCAACGTCACGGCCGGGATGATCATCGAGCACAACGGCAGCTACTACCGTTACAACAGCCCGAACAGCCGCGATCTGGATCTGGCGGCGGAGGACTACGCCAATAGCAGCTATTGGATGTACTTGAGCAATCCGACTGCCACCCAGGTGGGCGACGCCCTGAAGTCGAACTTCGGCAGCACAGCCGCCGGCAACGTCGGCAAGCTGTACTTCGTGCTGAAGACGGTGGACATCGCCCAGCCCACGCTGCGCTACGCCAGCCAGCAGAATGTCATCAGCGAGCAGATCCGCACGCTGACGCGGATGCAGGCCGAGCATGCCTCGAACCCGCAGGCCGTCGCGCGCTATCAGGCCAACATCGCCGCCTTGCAGCAGCAGCTGCAAAGCATCCAGATGGGCGTGAAGCTGCAGAACGGACAGATCCGCTACCTGGATTCGTTCAGCACGTTCTTCATCGACATGCCGGATATGTACGCGTCCGGCGGCTCGGTCTATGTGAACGCGACTGATACCGGCGGCGTGTACCGGTCGGGCATCGACGCCCGCGCCAACACCCAGATCAATATCGTCAACGACTCGCCGATGCTGATGAACGTCAGGGACGCGGTCGTGCTGGACGGCACCATCATCCGCCCGGGGTCCGACGGCCAGCTCAAGGTCTTCAAGACCGGGCACCTGTACGTCAACGACGTGTCCGTGAAGGGCGCGTCGGGGGCCGACACGGCCGAGGTCAGCATCAGCCAGATCAAGAACGGCTGGGCCGCGGACCCGTTCGGCGGGGCCTTGAACGATCCGTCAGACCCGGACAGTGGCCTGGCGAAGATGATTGCGAACGCGCCGGTCGACCTGAGCCTGATGGGCGCGGTGGTCAACCCGCTGGGCAAGGTGTCGGTGGTCAACGCGCTGGGCAGCATCAACGTGTCGGGAACCATCCAGGCGCTCAGCCTGGACATCGTGGCCAAGGGCAACTTCAGCCTGCAAAGCGAAGGCTGGTACAACTCGGGCGTCGATCCCACGTTCCTGAACGACAAGTGGCAGAGCGTAATCAACGCCCTGAAGAACAGCGGCGTCAGCACCGGCATCGATGACACGATGCAGAACGTGCTGCTGAAGTGGGGCTACACCAAGCTCGATCCGTTCTCGAAGTACCTGAATGACAATCCGGCAGCGCGGGATTCGCGAATTTTCGCCCTGGGCGCCATCAGCATTTCGGCCTTGACGCTGAATATCGACGGGAAGATCCAGAGCGGCGTCACCGATGCCTACATCAAGATCGACAGCTCGTTCCGCGGCGATCAGGACAAGGCCTTGCAGGATGGCAATGGCTACGCCATCAACGGCGTATCGTTCAGCGCGGACGGATCCTTGAACCGCTATGGCGCCATCACGGGCCGCTTCGACTACGCCACGCAGACCATCATCCTGGACCCGATCAGGTTGGCGGGGGGCAGCATTTCGCTGACCGGGCAGATCGTGTCGGTGGGCAACGGCAACCTGGTCGTGGCCAACGGCTACGCCTCGGTCCATATCGATAACCAGACCACCTACGCACTGGTGACGCACGATATCGACGTCAGTACCTATCGCCGCGGCCGCATCGAAATCATCGACACGTCGCGCGGCCAGAAGGACCTGTACGAACTGCAGGGCCTGAACAATGTCGTGCACACGGTCTGGAACAAGTTCGTGCAGGTCACGCCCGACCCGGCCGATCCTCTCGCGCTCAGCTGGATCTGGGTCTACGAGAACGCTGCGGGCCAGCGCGATGCGGGCGGATTGAAGAATTCCGCCGGCACGCTGCAGGATGGCCGCACGCTGACCCTGTCATACAAGCCGCAGACCGGCCAGATGATGGTCTGGGTCATGGGCTGGACGTCGGGTGAGACCACTACCACGGTCTACACCACCAAGCGCTTCAACCTGTTCGGAGACTGGGACCCATTGGGTTGGCTGACGGACAACGACACCACCAAGTCCGGGCCGGTGACGGTCTATGAGACGCCGCGCCCCGTGCTGGTGTCCACCGTCCTGGCCTACGACGGCATCAATTCGGTGCCGGACGCGCTAAAGCAGCAGCTACAGGCCAGCGGCAAATTGAACGAGGCGTTGCTGCCGTCCACGATTGAAGGCAGCGGCACGCAGAGCCTGGTCGAGGACGCCAACGGCGACATCGTCGGCCCCGACGGCAAGCATTACCGCCTGGAATCGTCGGGCGGCACCGCGCTGGATACGTCCGCGTTCAGCGTGGCCTACCGCAAGTTCAATACTGGCGTGATCGTGCGCAACGACGGCCCGCACACCAGTGGCGGCGGCTGGCTGCGCACCAAGACCACCACGCTCACGCAGGTGGTCGAGAAGAAGCAGCAGGAGCTGTTCACCTTCTATGTTCCTGCATCGCAGGAGATCACGCTGAGCTTCCTGGGCTCCAGCAACAGCGACAACGCCATCTACATCCGTAGCAACGGCAACGTGACGCTGGCCGGCAACCTGATCGTCGGCAATGGCAAGACCGTGCACATCGAGGCCGTCTCGGCCTCCACGCCGACCTCCATCACGATGCAGGGCGAAGTCGGCATCATGGCACGCGACGTCAACGGCCAGATGCCGTCCGGCGCATCCGCCGTGGTCAACGTCGACGCCATCGCGCTGGGCGGCGCGATCAACCTGAATATCATGGGTTCGAACGGCTATACCCGGGCCGAAGCGCGCAACGACATCCGGCTGAACTACTTCTCGGACGGCGGCGCCAGTTCCTGGGCCTCGCTGAAAAAGGTGGCCTCGTCCGCGGGCACGGTCTACATCGAAGCGCTCAACGGCATCTTCAGCCATGCGTCCGCCGGCAACGACACGGTGGTCTCGGGCAACCGGATCGAGCTGAACGCCGGTTATGGCGCTATCGGCACGGCATCCAAGGCGCTGGTCATCCACGCGCGCCAGGGCTTCGCGGCCCAGGCGGGCCTGGCTGGCGGCCCTGCCGGCGCCGACAAGAGCATCTATCTGGCGCAGAACGTCCTGAACGCCGATCTCACGTTGGTCAAGCCGGTGAACTGGAGCAACCCGCAAGCGGCCGTCTATGCGGAGCTGGGCGGCGTGCACATCAGCCTGAACGGCGGTTCGCTGCTGGACGGCGAATTGGCCGACACGCGCACCGCGACAGAAAAGGCCTACCCCACGGTCACGGCCAAGATCCTGGCCGAACTGAGCGCGCAGCTGGCGCAATACGACAGTTACTGGTCCGGCGTGCGTTCGCTGCAGACCGCCAGCGTGACGCTGGGCGGCGCGGGCACCTACCTGAGCACGCAGGCCGAAGGCGGCCAGTACCTGGCGGTCAGCATGGCGGCCGACGAGTATGCAGCGGTATTGCAGGCGGCCGTCGACGGCCAACGCCTGGTGCGTCTGGCGTACAACAACACCCTGAACGGCAACGCCCGCACCGAGATCCTGGGGTATCTGGGGCTGGTGGCGGGTAGCGGCGCGAATGGCGTCTATCAGTTCAGCTTCACGCTGTACGATCCGTCCAACCCGGGCGCCGGGCCGGTGTCGCTGGCTTCGCTGGGCTATACCGCCGGCAGCCAGGGGGTGCTGTACGGACCGTCGTATGCGCTGGCGGGAGCGGCCGAGCAGTCCAACTCCAATCTGCCGATCTCCTTCACTTTGCCCACGGGCGCCCTGACCACGCAGCAGGGATCGGACACGCTGCGCTTGCAGCTCAGCGCCGATCAGATGACGCAATTCGCCGCCAAGGCGGACCCGTCTATCGTCGATTACGCCCAGCGCGTGCTGGCGGGAATGCGCAGCTACACCACCATACTGGTGGGCGGGCAGGTGCTGTCGATCGACCAGATCCTGCCCACGGGATCATGGTGGGGGTCGAACAGCTTCGATACCGTCCTCATCCGGCTCAAGTCGCCGTATGTGGGCGATCTGACCACGGCCGATCCCAACGGCCACCGCGAACTGAACATCGTGCTGAGCAATGGCACCGATACGGCCGGGGCCGGCAGCTACACCGGAACCACCGACACGGTGCGGCCCGCTGTGCCGGCGGTGGGCGCCATCGGCACGCCGCAAGCGGGCGACCAGGACATCACGTCGGCCATCGTCAACGCGATCCTGCAGCACAACCTGGCGAACCCGAACGACCAGATCGGCACGGGCGCAGGATCGCTATACGCGAACCTGACTGCCACCGCGCCGAATAGCGCATGGTCCGTGGTCGAACGCTCCGTGGTCTCCAATCAGCTGCTGCTTTCGGGCACGCAGTTGGGCTGGAGCATGCCAGGAAGCGTCTCCTCGGTGCAGGCCTACAACCAGTGGATGAACAATGCCGGGAACGGGTTGATCGGCAGCGAGATCACCTTCACGATAGACGGCGTGAGCTATACGCGCCGCATCGAGTCCCTGAGCCTGGTCCAGGCGGACGGTTCGCCCGCCAACAGCCTGTACAACTCGCAGAACCACGTGTCCGTGACCTTCTCCGGTGCGGCGGTGGAGACGAAGAACTACTACATCCGCAACGGCCTGGGCACGGTGGTTTCGACCCGCCTGCCGGCGGAACTGGTGTACGGCCTGACCGGCCTGGGCAAGGGTACGAGTTCGGGCGCGGCGTCGCTGGCCGTGGCCTACACGGTGCAGCGCGGCTTCGGCGCCTCTGCGCTCAAGCAGGGCGTGCTGACTTCCGATACGCCGACGTCCTACTGGGGTTGGTATGGCAGCAACCTGTTGCCATTCCACACCTATACGGAGAAATCGGGCTCCGGCGCGGGCTACGCCGAGTACGTGGACATGGGCAACAGCTTCAGCTGGGATCTGACCGGCGCGGGCTTGAGCGACAGCGCGCGGACGCAGCTGGCCAACAGCATCAAGGCGCTGCTGCAGAGCGGGCAGTCGATCTCGCTGGCGGGTCTGGAGCTGTACATGACCAACCAGAACGGCGTCTTGCAGGGCCACGAGCTGGGCGTCTACGACAACGGCACGCTGCACATCCTGACCATCGTCGATGCCAACGGCAATCCGCTGACGGCCTCCAGTTCCGATAGCGACTGGCTGACCGGCCGCATCACCTTCAGCGGCAAGGTCTACGCGCAGAAATCGCAATTGATGGACTTGGACGTATACAAGAACACCAACGTCCACGATCCGGCCGCAACCGGCGCCTATACGCCGACCTTGCAGGGCAAGACCGTCAATGCAGGCATCCGCCTGGTCGATTCGGGCTTCGCGCAACAGTCCCTGACGCAGTTCGGCGTGGCCACGCTGACGCTGCCGGGCACGGACCGCCTGGTGCAGGGCCAGCGCGTCGAACTGAGCTTTGCGAATTCGACGCAGACGGTCATCTACTACGTGCAGAGCGTGAACGGGCGCGTGGTGACCTTGTCCGACAGCGTGGACGGCGCCTTCAACGGCGGCGACCCCGTCACGGTGGGCAAGATCCTGGCCCTGGCGGGCAATGCTCCGGGAGCAGTTACTGTCAGGCTGTTGGACGCGGCCGCGAGCGGCGCTTCGGTGCAGGCCGACAACGTGATCACGCTGACCGACATGAATATCGTGCCGGTCACTGACGCCAACGGTCAGGTGACGGGCTACCGCGGCTTGCAGGATTTCGACCGGGTGTACCTGAACGACGTGCGCCTGCAGACCGGCAAGGTGTCGAGCCTGCAGACCAATGTGGCCTATTACGTGCTGGTGGGCGCCAACAATACGATCCAGCTGTTCGCCTCCAAGGAACAGGCGGTGCTGTATCAGCAGATCCAGGCGTTGAACCAGACGGCCGAAGGGCAGGCGCTGGCCAAGGCGCTGTTCACGGATGCCGGCATCACGGGTGAACTGCTGCGCGGCTTTGCGGCGGCGGACGTGCGCGGCATGTTCACCGTTTCCACGCATCTGTTCCAGACGCAGGCGGCGGGTTCCACCGAGGGCCTGAGCGCCCAGCTGCAAGCGTTGCATGAACAGTTGCGCAACCAGGGCTTCGATCCCAACTACCTGCCGGCCGCGCTGGACATCGCAGCGACCAAGGACCTGGTCAAGTCGACGCGCAATCAGGTCGTCTACGACTATGTGGTCGACAAGGAACTGGCGCAGACGGCCGAGTACCACAACTACTGGCGCGATCGGCTGGAATCCGCCCTTGGAACGGCAGTCTCCGGACTGATCGCCGTGGCGGATGGCAGTTTCAAGCTGGCCAACATGAATATCGTCGATGACGGCACCGGGCAATTGCGTGCCTTGCGCACGGGCGACGAGATCTATTTCCGGCATTCCGTGGGCGACGTGCGGGCCGACACGGCCTATTACGCCGTCGTCGGCGCGGACGGCGCGATCCGGTTGGCGGCATCGCTGGCCGACGCCATGCTCTACCAGACCGGCGCCGGGCAGAACGACGGCTTGCTGGCGCTGTACCCGAACCTGGGCCAGGCCATCACGCTGGCGTTCGACGCGTCCAGCCTGAACGGGGCGGGGGTAGAGGCGTATACGCGCGTCTATTCGGTGCGTGCCGACGCGCCCGCGCAGACCGCGCAGGAGATCGCCCTGTACGGCCAGACCTATGATGCGGGCCATTTCTTCTATTTCTCGACGGCGACGTTGCGCAATATCGAGAACAACCTGCTGTATCCGGTGTCGGCGGCCATCAACGAGCAGGTCTTCGACCTGGAAGGCAGCGGCGAGGGCGCACCGCCCGCCGACCGCTTCCTGAACGTGAAGGCGGGCGCGGACATCGTGCTGCGCACCTCGGGCCAGGGCTCGATCGGCGCCGAACTCGGCGACTACACCCTGCAACTGCCCAGCCTGGGCGGGCTGTCGGAGGCCGACCGCGCCAACGTGTTCGACTCGCTGCCGGAGGCCGACAAGGCCATCCTGTCGCGCGCCAACGCGGTCAATCTGGCGGGCGTCTATCACACGCTTTACCGCTACATCGGCCCGGCCGGCACCATGCCGCTGGACCGCGCCAGCGTCGATTTCTCCGACACGTCGCTGTGGCAGCGCTTCGAGCCGCTGTTCTCCAGCGATGCGTCGCTGATGCTGGGCAGGACGCTGACGGCCAACAGCGCCGTCCAGTTCCTGTTTGCCGACCGTTTCGACCTGTACCAGAACAGCCGCGACGTCTTCATCTACAACAGCAAGATGCTGGAGGGCGCAACGGCCGGCCAGCGCAGCCAGCTGCAGGCCAATATCGATGCCGCGCGCGCCAACGGCGTGCAGGTGGTGGATATCGGCAGCGGTTTCCTGGATCCGGTATGGAGCCAGATCAGCGTGCCGTACATGGCGCAGGATGGCGCCAGCCCGCAGGCGCTGAGCGCCGGCATGCTGGTGGGCGACATGCGTGACCCGCGCTATCTGACGCTGAAACTGACGCGCTCGCTCGCGGTGCAGGCCGTCAACGGCGTGGTGTCCGCGTATAGCGACACCACGGTGGGCCTGGACTCGCCGCAGGGCAGCATCCGCCTGGGCGACATCCATGCCAAGGAAGGCATCACCATCACGGTCAGCGCACAGGGCGGCTCCATCATCGGCACCGACGCCGGCACGCTGGAGAGCGTCGGCCAGGTCAGCCTGGTGGCCGACAAGGACGTCGTGGGCAGCACGCGCGACGCCAACGGCATCTATCAATACGATGGCGGCAAGCACCTGCAGCTGAACCTGGGCGCCGGCCACTCCCTGTACGTGGAAGCAGGCGGCGTGGCGCGCGTGTCGCAGCTGGGCGCGCAGGACCTGAACCTGGTCCTGGCTCACACCAAGGGCACGGCGGCAGGCGGCTCGTCCTACCAAGCGGACGCCAATCTGCTGGTCGGCCAGGTGGTGTCGGCCGGCAGCGTGACGTTGCAGGCGGGGCAATCGATCCTGAACGCCACGGCCGCAGGGCAGCGGCAGTATGCGAACGTGGTGCTGTCGGATCTGAGCGCGACGGACCTTGCCGCATTGGGCTACACGCGGGAGGTGGTCCTGATCGCGGGCAAGTCCGTGGGCCAGTTGGGCGCGGACCTGTCGCAACAGGGCACGCCGCTGTTGATCAGCATCTCGCAGGGCGACTCGCAGGCGGTGGTGCGCGCCTCGGCGGCCCAAGGCGTCAATCTGTACGGCATGCACAGTCTGCGCCTGGGCGGCATCGATGTGGTCGATGCCAACGGGGTCCGCGGGGATGCACGCATCTACGCGCTGGATTCGATCCTGAACGGCACGGCGTCCGGCCAGGCCGCCGTCACGGCGCGCAATGTGTGGCTGGAAACCCTGTCCGGCACGATAGGCGAGTTGGGCTCGCCGCTGCTGACGGACATGTCCGGCCATCTGGTGGCCTCGGCCCAGGGCTCGATATCGCTCAGCCAGTTGGGCGTCCATGACCTGACGCTGTCGCGGGTGGAGTCGCGCGCACGCGACGAGGTGCATCTGGCCAGCCAGGCCAGCATCGTCAACGACAAGACGGCGCATCCGGGAGTTTCCAGCAGCCGGACGGACGCGGTCGTGACGGGCGGCAGCCTGTACTTCACGGCGGGCGGCTCGGTAGGCGGCTATGCGCAGTCAGACACCGCCGGCGGGCAGGTCAACGACGCCTTGATCGTGGCGGCGGTGGGGCCGCAGGCTACGATCAACGCCCTGGCGGGCGGCGATGTGGCGCTGGTGCAGGTGGGCGCGGCGGATGACGCGCAAGGCGTGTCGCAGGCGCTGTCCATGAACGTCGGCCGCATCGAGGCAAATAACGCATGGCTGGTGGCGCGCCACGAAACCGGCCAGGCCACGGCGTCGGGCGATATCGTCCTGGCGGCGGATTCCGTGATCAGCGTCATGGGTGTGCTCGGTCTGCTGGCGGGTAACAATCTGTCGGTGGCGGGCCGCGGCGGCCTGATGCCGGGCGCGCTGGTCCAGGCGGGCCAGCGCATCAACCTGCGCGTGGACCGCGACGATCGCGGCCAGGCCGGCTACGGCAAGGCCGCGGTGGCGGACATCAATGGCCGTCTGCTGGCGCCGCAGGTCCATGTCTACGGCAGTGCAACGGGCGACAACGCCATCACGTTCGGCACCACCGCCGAGATCGGCGGCGGTGTGGATGGCAATGGGGCTTTGACCCAGGGGGTCTTGCTGGACGTGACCGGCGGTTCGGGCCGGGACCGCGTGACGCTGCTGGCGCAGTTGATCGATCAGCAGGATACCGTCGTGCGTACCCTGGACGGCGACGATGCAGTGGTGTTCGATACCTCCGAGCTGCGCGGCAATGCCCTGGTGCAGACCGGGTTGGGTGACGACGCGGTGTCTGTGCTGAATACGCGGATTGCCGGTGCGCTAACCGTGCAGGCCGGCGAGGGCGACAACGTGGTTCTGCTGGACACCGCGACCGTGGGCGGCAATACCGCCATCACGACCGGTTCCGGAGTCGATCAGATCACGCTGCGGGATAGCGGTCTGTCGGGAGCGCTGACGGTGGACGCAGGCGATGGCGACAACACCGTTCTGCTGGACAGCACGACCGTGGACGGCAATGTCACCATCACTACCGGTTCCGGCGTCGATCAGATCACGCTGCGGGATAGCGGTCTGTCGGGAGCGCTGACGGTGGGCGCGGGCGATGGCGACAACATCGTTCTGCTGGACAGCACGACCGTGGGCGGCAACACCGCCATCACGACCGGTTCCGGCGTCGACCAGATCACGCTGCAAGGTAGCGGCCTGGCCGGTACGCTGACGGTGGTCGCAGGCAATGGCCCCAACACCGTTCTGTTGGACAACTCGACCGTGAGTGGCAACACCGGCATCACGACCGGCTCTGGCGTCGATCAGATCACGCTGCTGGATAGCCGCTTGACCGGTGCTTTGACCATGGAAGCGGGCGATGGCGACAACGCCGTTCTGCTGAACACGGTGACAGTCGGAGGTAATACGCTGATCACGACCGGCTCTGGCGTCGATCAGATCACGCTGCTGGATAGCCGCTTGACCGGTGCTTTGACCATGGAAGCGGGCGATGGCGACAACGCCGTTCTGCTGAAAACGGTGACAGTCGGAGGCAATACGCTGATCACGACCGGCTCTGGCGTCGACCAGATCACCTTGCTGGCTAGCGGCCTGGCGGGTGCGCTGACGGTGGATGCGGGCAATGGCGACAACGCCGTTCTGCTGGACACCTTGACCGTGAGCGGCAACGCCCTGATCACGACCGGCTCTGGCGCCGATCAGATCACTTTGCTTGATAGCGGCCTGGCTGGCGCACTGACGGTGGAAGCGGGCAATGGCGACAACGCCGTGCTGCTGCACACCGTGACCGTAGGCGGCAATTCCGTCATCACGACGGGTTCCGGCGCGGACCTGATCACCCTGTCGGAGTCTGACTTCCTGGGCCATCTGGCCGTGGACGCCGGCGCGGGCGATGACAAGGTCTGGATGTCCCGGATCCTGCTGGCCCGCGGCGCCGCAGTGCAGGGGGGAGAGGGCGATGACTACATCTACCTGTCGGCGCGTGCGCTGGCGGGCGGGATTTCGCTGCGCGGCAACGACGGCAACGATCTCATCGTGCTGGATCAACTGCCGTCCCTGACCAGCCAGCAAGGCGCTCCTGGCGTGACGGACCGCGTGGACGTGGACGCGGGCCGAGGCGTGGATCACATCATCGTGAACCTGAACGCGGCGCTGACCTCCATCATCGTCAACGTCCACGATTCCGACGACCACGGCCGCGAGAACCTGGCCGACGTCAACAAGCTGACCATCAACGGCACGGCGCAGGACGAGAGCTTCCTGATCCGCGCCAACTACGTTGCCAGGATTACGCCGCAAGGCACCGGCTACGCGGATGCGGTGCAACGCGTGAACTACGACCGCAGCATGACGGGCGGCCTGCGCCTGAATGCGGTGGATGGCGGCAACCGCTTCTATATCGACGACACCGGCACCCATGTGGTCATAGACGGCGGCCTGGGCAGCGACCCGGCCAAGCGCAACGAGTACCAGGTCGGGCAGTTGTACGCGCTGGACCGCCAGCTTCCGCAAGTGGCTGGCGCCGACCAGATCGGCACGGTGCTGACGACGCAGGGCTATCTGTCGCGCGGCAACAGCTATGGCATGACGCTGTATGGCGCGGAGAACAGCAGCAATGTGTTCCGCGTCTACAGCAATGCCGCGCCGCTGGCCTTGCATGGCGGCAAGCGCGACGACGAGTTCATGGTGTACGCCTTCAAGCAGGCGCAAGCGCAGGCCAACGGCGAACGCGGCTATGTCGTCAATGGGCCGGTGGCCATCGATGGCGGTGCGGGCCTGAACACCTACACCATGCTGGGTTCGGAGGACGCCGACGCCTTTGCGCTGACGCAGGAAGGCATACGCGGCGCGGGGCTGAACACCAGCTACCAGAACATCCAGCGCGTCAATCTGGATGCGCGCGAAGGCAATGACCACATCTATGTGCTGTCCACCCGCAGCAACGTCATCACGACCCTGATCGGCGGCAGCGGCAGCGATACCTTCGACCTGTCGGGAGATGTGGCGGGCAACACCATCGTCACGGGCCGCGGCGGTTCGCGCGATGTATTCGATGGCGCGCAGCCGGTCAGTATCGCGGCGCAGCCGGGCGAGTTGGATGCCCACGGTGGCAACACCTTGTCGCTGTCGGTGAGCCTGGATGCCAGCGTGCTGCCGCGCCCGGCTTCCGGCCAGGCCTATGTGTCCTTGAGCAGCGCGATGGTGGCTTCGGCCCTGTACGGATCGCTGTCCCAAGGCACGGGCCTGTCTTCCCCGGACGCGCTGGCGGCTGCGATGCAGGGCTTGCAGGGGCGGGGCGTGCTGTTGTCCACGGACGGGGGCCAGACCTGGCATCAAAGCGTAGTGCTGGCTTTCGACGCCAATGGAAACGGGGCGCAGGCCTGGGGCGCCGCGCAGCAGGTTTTGATCAAAGTCGAGGACGGAACCGGCGTCGGCCTGCCGGCGCTGAGCCTGGCGGGCCGCGATCTACATCTGTCCGCCTCGCTCTTCACCACTTTGCCGGGCCTGCAGGACGTGTCGCTGCCGCCCATCCTGGTGCGAGTGGCAGACCCGGCCTATGCCGGTCCGGCCAACGAACCGGGCAAGGTCCGCAGCCCGCGCGCTACCGACCAGCCGGTCATCGCGGTCGACCCTGCCACGGGCATCGGCTACGCCAATTTCGGCGATCAGCCGCACGATGTGTCGGGCATCCAGGGAACCCTGCTGGTCGAAGGGGGCACGCTGGACCGTCCGGGCTACGACGGCACGCTGCATGCCGGCGTGGGGCTGCCGGCCGAGTCGGACGGCGTATTGGGCGCGCGCTACGACGGCGCGGCGCCGACGGCTCCTGCCAACGACCGTATCCGGATCTTCGACGATGGCACGAGCGCTGGCCAGACGGGCATGCAGGACCAGGTGGACAACCTGGGCGGGCTGGGCCGGCTGTACGACAACGCGCAGGCGGCCGATTTCGGCCGCATCACCGGACTCGGCATGACGCCAGGCCTGGGCGGCGCGGGCGGCACGGTGTCGCTGACCGGCCAGGCCGGGACCCATGTGTATGACCGCGGCGTCATCTTCCATGGCGTGCAGTCGGTCAACACCATGCTAGGCCAGGGCGACGACACCTACACGGTGCGCCACGCCACGGTCGGCACGGTAACGCTGGTGCAGGGCGGCGGCGGCAACAACCTGCTGGTGGCCGAGGGCGGCACGGTGGGCGGCGCTGACCGCCCCGTGCTGCTGTTCGGTTCGACCAGCCAGGACGATGCCTACTACACCGCGCGGCCCGGCCAGCGCCAGGCGGGCCAGGCCCTGCATTTCGGCGTGGTCGGCAACAACGTGCTGGATGCGCGCACCACCACGCAGGGCGTCATCCTGTATGGCGGCGCGGGCAACGACCGGATACTCGGCGGCTTGGGCAACGATTTGATCGCGGGCGGCGGCGGCCACAACACCATCGACGCGGGCCAGGGCAATAACATCGTGTTCGGGAACGCCGGCATGAACATCGACCTGGGCGCGCCGATGGACATGGGCGCGGCGGCGCGGGCGGATCTGCAATCGTTGGCGGCGCTGACTCTGGTGTTGACGCCGGAGCAGGCCGCCGGCCTGGCCGTGGGCAGCATGGCCGACGGGTTGGCCGCCGGCGGCAACACGATTGCGGCGGGCGACGGCAACAACATCGTATTCGCCAACTTCGGCCGCATCGTGACCGTGGACCCGGTGAACTACCTGCGCGACCGCGGCGACTTCATCGACACCGCGGCGCCGGGCGCCGGTGCGCGCTATCTGGCGGGCGCCGGTTTGCGGATGCTGGAGACGATCAATCTGCCGGCGGGCGGGTTGAACACCATCACAGTGGGCGCGGGTCGCAATGCCTTGTTCGGTGGCATGGGCGAGGACCTCATCCGCGCGGCGGGCGCGGGCGGTTTCAATCTGATCGCTGGCGACGGCGCCCGGGCGCTGTACACCGCCGGCGGCCGCATCGCGTTGTTCGAAACCTTGTCCCCGTCCATGGGCGGCTCGGACAGCCTCTACAACAATGGCGAGGGCGTGATGCTCGGGGGGATGGGCGCGGACCAGCTGGAGAGCGGCGCGGGCAAAAATGTCATGCTGGGCGACAACGGCCGCGTGGTCTTCGTCAACGACCGCGTCAGCCTGATCGAGACCACCGATATCGCCTTTGGCGGCGACGACATCCTGTTGGCGGGGCCGGGCGGCAACTACATGCTGGGCGGCCTGGGTGCGGACAAGTTCCGCGGCGACTTCTCCAAGGATGTGATGGTGGGCGACTTCGCGGCGATCTACATCGACCCGGCCAGTGGCCGCATCATCAACCTGATCCGCTTCGGCCAGGGTGGCAATACGCCCGACCTGATCACGCGGGCCATGGAGAACCTGTACTCCTGGAGCGGCAACTTCGGCGATTGGCCGCGGCCGGCATTCGGCGCGCTTGCCGGCAGGGGCGCGACGGATGGGCACTCGGGCGTGGACGGGCGTGCCATGGCCGTGCGCGTCAGCCTGGGCGTGGCGCGGCCCGACATCGTGATCGAGCGCCACGACGGCGGGCTTTCCGACTATGCTTCGTCGGCTGCGCCGCATCAGGTGTCGATGCGCACGGATCAGACGGTGCAGGATGGCGGCCAAAGCCACGCTGGCGGCGTGCAGAACGCTTCGCCAGCCCCGGCGCCGCAGTCCCGGCCGGAGGAAGACTCCGTGCGGCAGGATGCCACGCCGGCGGTTGAGGACGCCGCGCAAGCCGCGCAGCCGGATGCCAGGGCGCAGGCCGAGGTTCCGGTGTCCGACGCGTCCGCGGCCGAACGGGCGGCGATGGCGGCAGGGGTGGGCTTGCTGGGCTTGAGCGGGGCGTTGGGCGCGGCGGGCAAGGGTACGGTCGTGTTCAATTCGAAGACCAATACATGGGAACCCAAGGCTGCCCGCAAGCGCGGTTTGAGCGTGCGGCGCCGGGAACCCGAGCTTACGGGGATTGGAAGCGAGGATGAATGATGCAGTCGTGCCCGCGCAGGTGAAGCGCGCGGACCTGGCCTGGTGGTCGGCGTTGTCGGCCGCCAGCGACCGCCAGTCTTTCCTGGACGCCTGGCTGGCCTTGCAGGCCGGCCAACTGGCGGCGGTGCGTCATGCGGCCTTGATCCTGGGCGAACCGGATGCCGGTCCATTCGAAGTGGTGTCGCAATACCCGGCGGGCAGCCGCGCCGGCGCGGCGTTCTATGGCGCGGTCGACGAATCGCTGCAAGAGCGGGAGGTTGCGGTAGCGGCCGACGCGCGGGGGCTGGTGGTCGCCTATCCCATCGTGCTGGGCGGACGCATTCATGGCGTAGCCGCGTTCGAAACCGCGGTGCAGGCGCCCGAGCCCGTGGTGCAGGCCTTGCGCTGGGGCGCGGGAGTGCTGGAGTTCTGGCTGTTGCAGCGCCAGGAAACTGACAGCGCGCAGACCGTCGAGCGGCTGATGGTGGTGATCAACAGCGTGGCGCGCGCCCTCAAGGAAGGCCAGTTCAAGGATGTGGCGCTGACGCTGGTCACGGATCTGGCCACCCGCCTGGAATGCGACCGCGTCAGCATCGGCTTTCGCCAGGACGGACGCTCCAAGGTATATGCGTTGTCGCACAGCAGCCGGCTGGTGCAGAACATGAATCTGATGCGCGCCGTCGCCGAGGCCATGGACGAGGCCATCGACCAGAACACGACGCTGTGCCTGCCGCAGGACGAGGCCCGCACCATCCAGCTACGCGCGCATCAGAAGCTGGCGCGCGAGTTTGGCAACGGCAATGTGCTGACCGTGCCGTTCGCGCCCGAGGATGAGGCGCGTGGCGCCCTCGTGTTCGAGCGGCCGGACAAGCTGCCCTTTGACCGGCAGAGCATCGAGCTGTGCCAGAGCGTGGTGCTGCTCGCCGGCCGCGTGCTGTACCAGCGGCTGAGGCAGGAGCGCCCCTTCTGGCGCAAGTGGCGCGATGGGGCGGTGCGCGAAGCGGGCCGTCTGCTGGGGCCGCGCCATATCGGACGCAAGTTGGCCGCGATGGCATTGGTGGCCGCGGTGGCGCTGGGCGTGTTCGCGCACGGGCCGTACCGCATCAGCGCTACCGCCACCGTGCAGGGCGTGGTGCAGCGCGTGCTGGCGGCTCCTTTCGACGGCTACATCAGCGAGGCGACGCGCCGCGCCGGCGACCAGGTGAAGCAGGGCGATGCCCTGGCCGCGCTCGATACGCGCGAAACCGAGCTGGAACTGCTGCGCGCCGGCAACCTGGAAGTGCAGTACCGCCGACAGGCCGAAGAGGCCTCGGCGCGCGGCGACAGCGCGGCGTCGGCGATTGCGCAGGCGCAGGCGCGCCAGGCGCTGGCGCAGATGCAGTTCCACCGCGAACAGATCCAGCGTTCGACCCTGCGCGCGCCGTTCGACGGCACGATAGTCAGCGGCGACCTGAGCCAGCAGCTGGGCGAAGCCGTCAAGCGCGGGCAGGAGCTGTTCAAGCTGTCGCCGCCGGATGGCTACCGGCTGTGGCTGGACGTCGAAGACCGGCTGATCGACGACGTGGCGGTAGGGCAGACGGGCCGGGTTGCCCTGGCGGCCATGCCTGACCGGCAGATCCCTTTCACGGTCACGCGCATCGTGCCGCTGGCCCAGGTGCAGGAGGGCAAAACGGTGTTCCGCCTGGAGGCCAGCCTGGATGAGAAGGCGGCGCAGGCGCTGCGGCCGGGCATGGAAGGCGTGGGCCGCATCGATATCGACGAGCGCCGCTACGTCTGGATCTGGACGCACGGATTTTTCGATTGGCTCCGCCTGAAATGGTGGGCCTGGTTCGGCTGAAGAGCAGAAGATGTCTGGTACCGCGCTCTATAGCAATTCCTGGCACCGGGTCAGCGCGCTGCGCCCGCGGCTGCGTTCGCACATCCATATCCACCGCCACGTTTACCGGGGGCAGGTCTGGTACGTGATGCAGGACCAGAGCAATGGCGAATTCCATCGCTATACGCCCGAGGCCAATCTGATGATCAGCCTGCTGGATGGGCGCCGCACGGTGCAGGAGATCTGGGAGATCGCCTGCGGCCAGCTGGAGGGCGATGCCATGCCGCAGGACGAGGTCATCCGTCTGATGGCCCAGCTGCACCGGGCCGACGTGCTGACCACCGACCGCGCGCCGGACGTGCGCGACCTGGTCGAGCGCCGCAAGCGCCAGCGCATGCAGAAGATCAAGCAGTACGTCGGCAACCCCAGCGCGCTGAAAATGCCGCTGCTGGATCCGGACCGCTGGTTGACGCGGGCGCTGCCGTATTACCGCTGGCTGTTCACCTGGCTGGGCGCCTTGCTCTGGCTGGGCGTGGTCGGCACGGGCGCGGCGCTGGGCGCCATGCATTGGCAGACGTTGACGCACAATATCTGGGACCAGGTGTTCTCCACCGGCAACGTGCTGGCGATGGCGCTGGTCTATCCGGTGGTGAAGGCCATCCACGAACTCGGCCACGCCTGCGCCGTGAAGGCGCGCGGGGGCGAGGTGCACGAGATCGGCCTGATGTTCCTGCTGCTGGTGCCCATTCCCTACGTGGACGCCTCGGCGGCATCGGCCTTCGCGGACAAACGCTGGCGCATGCTGGCGGGCGGAGCCGGCATCCTGGTGGAGCTGTTCCTGGCTGCCGTGGCGATGATAGCCTGGACCCAGCTGGATCCCGGGCTGGGACGTTCGCTGGCTTATACCGTCATCGTCCTGTGCGGCGTTTCCACGCTGTTCATGAACGGCAATCCGCTGTTGCGCTATGACGGCTATTACGTGCTGTCCGACGCCATTGAGATTCCCAATCTGGGCCAGCGCGCCAACGGCTACCTGGGCTATCTGTTCAAGCGCTATGCGCTAGGCCTGCGCGGCGTGGAAGCGCCGCGCGCCACGCCGGGCGAGCGCGCCTGGTTCGCCGGCTACGCGGTGCTGTCCTTCTGCTATCGCATGTTCATCATGTTCCTGGCCATCTTCATCATGGCCGGACAGTTCTTTTTCTTTGGCGTGCTGCTGGCGATGTGGGCGCTGTTCAACACCATCGTGATGCCGCTGTGGCGCCTGGGCCGCCAGTTCTACGCCGATCCGCAGATCCAGGCGCACCGCTTGCGCTCCTATCTGATCTGCGGATTGTGCGTGGTTGGGGCGGCGGGCCTGGTGGGCGCCGTGCCGTTGCCTTCGTCCACCGATACGGAGGGCGTGGTCTGGGTGCCGCCTTCCGCCCAGGTCAGGGCGCCGGTGGCTGGCTTCGTCCGCGCGCGGCAAGCGGCCGACGATGCGCCGGTGGGGCAGGGCGCGCCCCTGCTGACGCTGGAAAACGACGAGCTGATACGACGCGACGCCATGCTGGCCGCCCAGGTCGACGAGTATCAGGCCCGCTATGTGCAGGCCTACGCGCAGAACCAGGTGCAGGCGGCCATCATGCGCCACCAATGGACCAGCCTGCAGACAGAGCGCCGAACGATCCAGGAACAGGTACTGGCGCAGCAGGTGCGCAGCCCGCACGCAGGGCGCTATGTGCCGGCGCAGCCCGAGGACATGACAGGCCGCTATGTGCAGCGCGGCGAGCTGCTGGGTTATGTGTTGGCCGATGCCGAAACCGTGCGCGTGGTGGTGCCGCAATCCAGCCTGGAGCGCATCCACCGCTCGCTCAGGGACGTGCGCGTGCGGCTGGTGCAGGACAGCGGCAAGGAGTTCACGGCCACGATCGCGCGCGAGGTGCCGGCCGCCACCGACGAACTGCCCAGCCTGGCGCTCAGCCTGCAGGGCGGGGGCAGCATAGGTGTCGACCCGCGCAAATCGCAGGAAGGGCGCGCCAAGTCCGCGGAGAACCTGTTCGTGATGGACCTGACGCTGCCCGCGGACGCGCCGCGCGCCTACCTGGGAGCCCGGGTCTACGTGAAGTTCTCGCACCAGCCCCGGCCGCTGGCACTGCAAGCCTACGACGCGGTGCGGCAGATGGTGCTACGCCAGTTCCGCTTCTGACATGCGCGCCTTCGACGCCCTCTGCCCCGACCCGCTCTATCCTGAAAAGGAAAGCGAGCGCCACGCCAATAAGCTGGAGGCCTGGGGCACGGCCGCCCTGCGCTGGCTGAGCCGCAAGCGCCGCCAGCCCCTGTGGCGCACTCGCCGCATCCTGACGCAGGTGCGGCGCGAGACCGAGACGCTGGGCGACATCGATCTGGCGGGCGTGCGCCGGCGCGCCGACGAGATCGCGTTCGACCTGCGCGCCAACGGCATCAACGCGGAAAGCGCGGCGCGCGCTTTCGCGCTGATCCGGCAGGCGGGCCGGCTTGCGTTGGGCAAGGCGCATTTCGACGTGCAGCTGCTGGGCGGCTGGGCCATGCTGCAAGGCATGGTGGCGGAGATGAACACCGGCGAGGGCAAGACGCTGACGGCTACGCTGCCGGCCGCCACGGTCGCCATGGCCGGCCTGCCAGTGCATGTCATCACCACCAATGACTACCTGGTCGAACGCGATGCGCAGATCATGGGCCCCCTCTACGAGGCGCTGGGCCTGTCGGTGGCCTGGGTCAGCATGGAAATGGACATACCCACGCGGCGCAAGGCCTATCAGGCGGACGTGGTGTACTGCTCCAACAAGACCCTGGTGTTCGACTATCTGCGGGACCTGATCGTGCTGGACAGCGACAAGGATGAAGACGCGCTGCGTCTGGAACGCTTGCGCGGAGCGCAGGGCAGGCTGGGCCAGCTGTACCTGCGCGGCCTGTGCTTTGCCATCGTGGACGAGGCGGATAGCGTGCTGGTGGACGAGGCGCGCACGCCGCTGATCATCTCGGGCGTGCAAGAGGACGATACCGCCGCGGTGACGCGCCAGGCCATGGAACTGGCCGGCGGCATGGCGCCCGGGCATTACCGCCTGCACCGCGGCGAACGCCGCGTGACCCTGACCGAACTGGGACGCGAGCATCTGGGTGGCGCATGCGCTGCGCTGGCGGCGCCCTGGAGCATTCCGTTCCGGCGCGAGGAGCTGGTCCTCAGCGCCCTGACCGTGCTGCACCTGTACCGGCTCGACGAGCAATACATCATCCGCGACGGCAAGATCATGGTGGTCGACGAGTTCACCGGCCGCGTGATGCCGGACCGGTCCTGGGGCCAGGGCCTGCACCAGATGATGGAGCACAAAGAGGGGCTGGAACTGAGCGAGCCGCGCGCCACCCTCAAGAGCATCAGCTATCAGCGCTTCTTCAAGCACTATCTGCTGCTGTCCGGCATGACGGGCACGGCCGCCGAAATCCGTGCCGAACTCGGCCGCGTCTACGATCTGCCGGTGGTCCGCATCCCCACGCACCGCAAGTCGCGGCGGCGCCATGCGCCCGACGCCGTGTACCCCACGTTGGACGAAAAGTGGGCGGCGGTGCGCGACCGCGCGCGCGTCCTGCACCAGCAAGGGGTGCCCATCCTGATCGGCACGCGCTCGGTCGCCGCCTCCGAGCAGGTGGCTCGGGTGCTGGCCCAGGCCGGCCTGCCCGCCGTGGTGCTCAATGCCAAGCAGGATGCCGACGAGGCCGACATGATTGCGCGCGCCGGCGAACCCGGCAGCATCATGATCGCTACCAACATGGCAGGCCGGGGCACGGATATCCCCTTGTCGGACGCGGCGCGCGAGGCCGGCGGCCTGCACGTCATCCTGACCGAGCGGCACGAGTCCGCCCGCATCGACCGGCAACTGGAAGGCCGCAGCGGACGCCAGGGCGACCCCGGCCATGTCGAAGCGATCCTGTCGCTGGAAGACTCTGTGCTGGACAGCGTCGCAAGTGGCGTATGGGCGGTTCCCTTGCGGCTGCTGCGCGCCCGCAGGCGGGATAGCAGCCGGCTGGCGGCCCGCTGGCTGCGCTTCGCGCAGGCCCGCACCGAACGAAAACTGGCCCGCGAGCGCCGCCAAATGGTGGCCGCGGATGAAGAACTGGAGAATTCCCTGTCCTTTTCGGGGCAGGGCGACTGATATGCAAAGGCCCGATCCCATGACGCCATGCCACCGACTGTTCCGCCCGGCCCTGCTGGCTTGCCTGCTTGCCGCCACTGCCGCCGCTGCCCAGGGCCTGCCGCCCGATGTCCGTTTGCCGGTGCTGGCCGAGCCGGCCCTGTCGGCGCAGGGGGGCAACCTGAATGCCCCCCTGGCCTGCCTGATCGAACCCTTCCAGGTGTCTGAGCTGGGCAGCGCGTCGGCCGGCGTGCTGAGCAGCGTGCTGGTGCAGCGTGGCGATGTGGTCAAGAAAGGCCAGGTGGTAGCCGAACTGAACACCAGCGTCGACGAGGCCACCCTGGGCCTGCGCCGCGCCGAAGCGGCCTACCTGAGCCGTGTCGTCGACCGCAATACCGACCTGTTCAAGCGCCAGCTGCTGCCCGCGGGCGATTACGACGAAATGACCTCGCGCAGCCGCCAGGCGCAGCTGCAGGTGGCGCTGCAACAGGCGATCCTGGCCGAACGCAGCATCAAGAGCCCGTTCGACGGTGTGGTCGCCGAGCGCTTTGCCGGCCCCGGCGACCGAGTCAACGACAACAAGATCGTCAAACTGGCGCAGATCAATCCCTTGTTGGTCAAGGTCGTCGTGCCCGAAAGCCTGTACGGCCAGATCAAGGCCGACGCCCAGGCGCAGGTCAGCATCAACCAGGCCATCGCCGACAAGCCGCTGGACGCCAAGGTCTGGCGGATAGACCGGGTGATGGACGCGGCCAGCGGCACCTTTACCGTGCTGCTGCGGATGCCCAACGAGGGCAATGCGATTCCGTCGGGCATCCGCTGCTCGGTGACGTTCTGAATTTTTCTACCACCGATAACTCACCGTTCCGATCACCCGCCTGGGCTCGCCGTAAAAGCACCCATAGGTGCAATTCCCGATGTAGGTCTTGTCCGCCAGGTTGGTGCCATTGAGCGCCAGGCGCCAGGGGCCGGTGCTGTAGCTGATCATGGCGTCGAACAGCGTGAAGGCGGGCACGTCGGCGTTGGTTTGGCTGCGCGTGCTGCCCACATAGCGCATGCCGGCGCCTGCCTTCAGGCCGGGCAGCCCGAAGCGGCCGAAGCTGTAGTCAGCCCAGACCGAAAGCTGGTTGTACGGGACGCCGGGAGTGCGCTGGCCTTCCAATTCAGGCTGCAAGGGGCTGGAGCGCGTGGTCCGGGCGTCGGTATAGGCGTAGGCGGCGATGAGGTTTAGGTCGCGGGTGAGGGCCGAGCGGACTTCGAACTCGAATCCGCGCGAGCGGACTTCGCCGGCCTGTACCGAATAGGTCATCGTCGGATCGGAAGGATCGGCGACCAGCTGGTTCTTGCGGGTGATCTGGTAAAGGGCGGCCGACACCAGGGTGCTGGAGCCGGGCGGCTGATAGCGCAGGCCGGCCTCGTATTGCTGGCCGGTGGTCGGCTTGAAGCGGCCGCCGGTGCGATCGTTGCCTTCGGTGGGTTCGAAGGACTCGCTGTAGCTCAGGAAGGGCGCGAGACCATTGGGGGCGAGATAGACCAATCCGGCCCGCCCGGTGAAGGCCTTGCTCTTCTCGTTGTCGGCGGTCTTTTCGCCCGTGAAGAAGTTGCTCGAGTCGAACCGCACCCAATCCTGGCGGCCGCCCAGCAGCACCTCCCACCGCTCCGCGATTTTCATCTGATCCTGGAAGTACAGGCCCAGGCGGTTGGTATCGCTTTTCCAGGCATAGGGGTTTTGCGTTTCGACGTCGCTTATCGGCATGCCATAGACAGGGGCGTAGAGGTCGATATTGCCGAGTTCGCGCTGATACCGCTCGGATTCGTGGTAGGCGACGGAGTAGTCGATACCGGCAAGAAAGGTGTGTTCCACCGGCCCCGTGCGCAACTGGTATTGCAGCGATGTGTCCGAGACGACGCCTGAAGAGCGGTCCCAACGCGGCGCCGCGCCCCGATAGGCGGTAGTGCGGCCGTCGTCCTGCAGGCCGCTGATCCAGACCGAGCGGTACTCGTTGCTGGCGTGCATGTAGCGCAGGCTGTTGCGCAGCTTCATCTGGTCGTTGAAGGCATGTTCGAACAGATAGCCGACCGAGTAGCGCTCCAGGTCGAACTTGTCGTAGCCGGGCTCGCCGGTGAACCGGTCGCGCGGAATCTTGCCGTTGGGGTTGGGCAGGATGGTGCCGCTTTCGGGCAGGCCGTAGACGTAGCCGGTGCGGTCGTGCTGGTAGTCGGCGAGCAGAGTCAGCGTCGTGGCGGCACTGGGCCGCCAGGTCAGCGCGGGCGCTACAAAGGCCCGGCGATCGGGAACGTGGTCGATGAAGGTGTCGGCGTCGCGGCCCAGGAAGGTCAGCCGGTACGACCAGACGCCGGCTTCGTCCAGCGGTCCGCCGAAATCGCCGGAGACCTGCTTGCGGTCGAAGCTGCCGGCGTCGACGTTCAACTCGCGCAACGCCGTGGCCGGCGGCCGCTTGCTGATGGTGTTGATGATGCCGCCGGGCGCCGCCGCGCCGTAAAGCACCGAGGACGCGCCCTTGAGCACCTCGATGCGTTCCAGGCCATAGGGTTCCTGCTGACCGTTGAAGATGTTGACGGTGTACTTGGTGCCGTCGCGGTACTGGTTGCCGTTGCCGTCGAGCTGGAAGCCGCGGACGAGCAGCGTGTCAGAGGTGCGATCCAGCCCTTCCGAGCGGTTGACCCCAGCGACGTAGCCCAGCGCGTCTTGCAGGTTCTGCGGCTTGAGCATTTCGATTTCCTCGGCGCCGACGACGGTGATGGATTGCGGCGTCTCCAGCAGCGGCGTGTCGGTCTTGGTGCCGGTGGCGCTGCGCGTGGCCGCGTAGCCGTAGAAGGGGCCTGCGCCGGTTTCATGCGCGCCGACTACCTCGACGGCAGAAAGCACCTGGGCGCCGCTGGGCCGTAGCACATAGCCGCCGCTGGGCCGCGCGGTGGCCTCGAAACCGGTGCCTGCCAGCAATGCCTGCAAGCCGCCCTGCGCCGTGTAGCGGCCCTGGATTCCCTTGCTCAGCAGGCCGTTGGTCTGCTCGGTCGAGAAGGACAGCATCAGGCCGGACTCGCGGCCGTAGCGGTTGAGCGCCGCGGTCAACGGACCGGCGGGGATGTCGTAGTAGCGTTGTTCCTCCACGGCCTGCGCTTGCGCCATGGGGGCGCCCAGGACAAGCGGGGCGATGGCGGCGCAAGCCGGCAGGCCGCGCATGGCCATGCTGGCCAGGGCGTGCAGGCGCCTGGCCGCCGGAATGGAAGTCGTTGGTGTCGGACGGTTCAAACCCATATACAGTTTCCCGGAGCAAGAATGAAGGCAATGTGTGGTCCTACTCTTCTTGCCCCGCGAAAATCGAAAAGGGATCAACCGCTGCGATTCTTTCCGGCCGGACGGGACCGCACGGTCACCCAATAGCGGGTGAGGTAGCTCAGGCTGACGGGCAGGGTGTCGGCGAGCATGTCCAGGACGCGGTCAGTGTCGGCGGTGGGATAGGTGCCCGTGACCTTGAGATGGGCCACCGTTTCGTCCCAGGCCAGGCGGCCGGGGCGGTAGCGCGCAAGTTCGGCCAGGAACGCCGGCAGAGGCATGTCCTGGGCGACGATGATGCCTTGCGTCCAGGCCAGCGTGTCTTCGTTGGCGGAGCCCACCGCGCCAGCGGCATGGCGTCCTAGCCTGCCTTGCTGCCCGGCTTGCAAAAGGGCGGGCGCGCCGCTGGCTGGAGCCAGTTCCACGGCGCCTTCGAAGACGGCGACCTGGCTTTCCGCGCTGCTGCGTCCGTCCAGGTCGCGTACGGAAAAACGCGTGCCCAGGGCGCGGATGCTGCCTTGGCCGGTGTGCACGATGAAAGGACGGGGGCCGCCCGCGGCCGGATCGGGCGCGGTGGTGACCAGCAACTCGCCGCTGATGAGGCGCAGTGCGCGCGCTGTCTGCGAAAATTGGATATCGATGGCGGTGCCGGCATTGAGCGCGACCTGGGTGCCGTCCGGAAGCAGACGGTTCAGAAGCTCGCCGGTGCCGGTCCGGCTATCGGACGCCCAGCGCCGCCAGGTGCGCTGTTCGTCCAGCATCGAGCCCGCGCCGCCAGCAAAGACGGCAAGCGCCAGTGCCTTGACGAGCCTGCGCCGCGCAAGGGAGCCGGGCGCGCTGAGGGCCGCTCGGGCCAAGGGGGCGGGCACGCCTTTCAATCTGGCTTGGAAGCCTTCGACATGCTGCCATGCCCGTTCGTGTTCAGGATCCGCCGCGCGCCATTCCCGCCAGCGCCGAAGCGTGTCAGAGGCTACGCTATCCGCCTGAAGTTCGACCAGCCATTGTGCTGCCTGAAGACGGACGCTGGCGGCGATGGGGGGCATGGGCCGGTTTCCTGGCAACTCGGGGTCACGCGAAGCAGCAGTGCGCCAAAGCCTTGGCGATGTAGCGCTTGACCGTGGGAACCGATACGCCGAGCTCGACCGCGATCTCGCTTTGGCGCTTGCCGTCGATCTGGGACAGCAGAAATGCTTGCCTCACCAGCCGGGGCAGGGCGTCGAGCAGGCGATCGATCTCGAGCAGGGTTTCGAACAGGATTGCCTGGGTTTCCGGCGATGGCGTCTGCGGTTCCGGCAGAAGCGCCAGCGCTTCCAGGTAAGCCTGCTCGATGCGCTGACGGCGGCGCAGATTCAGGACCAGCCCGTGCGCGATAGTGGTCAGCAGCGCGCGCGGCTCGCGTATTTCGGGCAAGGCATCCTTGGCAAGCAGGCGCACGAACGTGTCATGCGCCAGGTCGGCGGCGCTGCCGGCATCGCCGAGCTTGCGCCGCAGCCAGCCTTTCAGCCAACCGCCGTGGTCAATGTACAGACCTTCAATGTTCTGCTGCGGAAACGCGAATTTGTTGGCCGACACGGCAAGTCCCCCACCGCGCGTCGGACCTGGATTCGGCCGGCATCAGTGTTTATGAGAATAATTCTTATTATATAACATCGGCGCTTGCCGATCGGTGAGAGCGCTGGGTCAGGCCGACCAATCCGCCACGAAATCGTCGCGGAACCGCCGTATCCAGTCCATGCGGGAGCGGGCCAGCAAGCGGCCGCCTTCGGTCTGCATCGAGGCGGCGATGCGCGCGAGCTTCACTTCGATGTGATCCAGGGCATAGGCACCGTCGTCCAGTTCCCGTTGCGTTCCGAGAGGATCGGCGGGATGGGCCAGGGCGCGTCCGAGTTGCCCGCCGACATGGAACATGCGGGCCAGTCCAACCGGGCCGAGCGCGTCGAGGCGGTCGGCGTCCTGCACGATGCGGGCCTCGATGGAAAGCGGCGGGATGTTGGCGGAGTAACTGTGCGCTTCGATGGCGTGATGCACGCTTTCGAGCTTGGAGTCTGGGTAGCCAATGGCCTGCAGTTCGCGCACGGCCTGGCCGGCGGCCATGGACGAGGCACGGGCCCGGTCGGGATGGTTCTTGGGCAGGTTGACCAGGTCATGCAGGTAGCTGGCGGCCATGACGACCATGGCGTCGGCTTCGGGATGGTGCGCCAGCATGCCGTGGGCGGCCTTCCAGACGCGTTCCAGATGGCTCAGGTCATGGGCGCCGTCGCCGGTATCCGCGCTCTGGGCTATCTGTATGAGTTGCGGCCGCAAGGCCGCCAAATCTTCGCGCAGGTTCATTGCTTTCCACCAATTCCGGGACTGGCGGAAAGTGTACACAGGGCGGTTCCAAGCCGCGCCGGGACGCGGCCCTGGAGTGGCGTCAGCCGCCCTGCGTCTGCATCCGTCCCGCCGCCGTGGAGCAGATCCGGTACACCAGCGCCGACACCACGAAGCTGGCGGGCGCGGCCAGGGTGGCCGCGAAGCCGGCCGTGTGCATCAGCGCCAGGCCGCAGATGGCGCCGGCGAACCATCCTGCCAGGCCGGCGCGGTTGAATGCCGCGCCGCCATGCTGCGGCGCGGATTCCGCGTTGCCAAGAATGTGGACCAGCGCCACCGCCACCCACGAGACCACGAAGATGCCCTGGTAGGCCAGTGCCTGGAGCAGATAAGAGAACACGTCCAGCAGCATCAGCGCGTAGGTCACCGCGCCCACGATGACGGCCCACATCGCCTTGGGCCAGCGCATGCCCGGCCAGCGCGCGAAGAACGCCTGCATGTTGATGGTGGCCAGGTAGTAGTTGGCGGTATTGATGCGGGTTTGCGTGATCCACACGAACAGCAGTCCGCCCAGCCCCATCAGCTTGAGCAGCGCCAGCACCACCGACACTTCCGACAGCGCGGCGTCGCTGGGGATGGTGCTGACCAGATAGATGCCGGCGACGCCGTTGAGCAGGAAGGTCACCAGGTAGAACGGCATGCCGAAGTTGTAGCGGCTGTGGTAAGTCTGGTCCTCGCGCTTGCCGAAGCGGGCATAGTCGAAGGTGAACATCATCAGCACCCACACGCCCATGTAGTAGACGAAGGCGTCCCACCAGCCGCCGGGGACCGGGCCCTCGGGCGGACCGAACGACAGCCAGGCGTCGCTGTAGCCGTATTCCTGCGTCGCCATCACGACGGCCAGCAACAAGCCCAGCAGATAGAACGGAAGCAGCACGCCGTTGAACTTGTCCAGCCAGCGCTGCACGCTGCCGAAGATCAGCAGCACGCTGTAGATGACCACCACCAGCGCCACCAGCCAATACGGCACGGTCGGGTACAGATGATGCGCGGCGACCGACATCACCGCGCCTTCGAACACCGCGTAGTAGATGGCGGTGGCGAAGAAGATCAGCGTGGCCAGCGCCGCGCCAGAGGTGCCGAACAGCCGGCGCGAGAACAGCGCCACCGACAGGCCGGTGCGGATGGCGTAGCGGCTGATGACGCCGTTGATCAGCCCGTAGCTGATCACCGACAACACCATGCCGATGATGGCGTTGCGGGCGCCGTACTTCAGCGCCAGCGTCGCGCCGACGACGATATAGAACACGGCGCTGCACACGGCCCACCAGGCCATGGTGAGCGCGTAGCGGGGCATGCGGTCGCCGTCGGCGACGGCGTGCAGCGAGTTGTCCGTCTCATCGGACGGTTTGCGTGGGGTCAGATTGGCCATGTCGGATCTCCTGGCGGGATCGGATGCTGCGGTTCGACTGCGGAACGGGCGCGCGTCGCCCTCCGGCCTTGCCAGGGGGCAAGGCCGGGAT
>NZ_JCBAMT010000043.1:0-54733 GCF_059760445.1 Achromobacter sp. D7-1
GCGTTTTACTCCACCGCCTTGACCATGTCTTCCAGCACCTTCTTGGCGTCGCCGAAAACCATCATCGTGCGGTCCATGTAGAAGAGCTCGTTGTCCAGGCCCGCGTAGCCCGAGGCCATGGAGCGCTTGTTCACGATCACGGTGCGGGCTTTGTAGGCTTCGAGGATGGGCATGCCGGCGATAGGCGACTGCGGGTCGTTCTTCGCGGCGGGGTTGACCACGTCGTTCGCGCCCAGCACCAGCACCACGTCGGTCTGGCCGAACTCGCTGTTGATGTCTTCCATTTCGAAGACCTGGTCGTAGGGAACTTCGGCCTCGGCCAGCAGCACGTTCATGTGGCCGGGCATGCGTCCTGCCACCGGGTGAATGGCGTACTTGACCGTCACGCCGCGCTCGGTGAGCTTTTCGGCCAGTTCCTTCAGCGCGTGCTGCGCGCGCGCCACCGCCAGGCCATAGCCCGGAACGATGGTCACGCTTTCGGCGTTGGTCATCAGGAAGGCGGCGTCGTCGGGGCTGCCCGATTTGACGCTGCGCTGCTGTGCATCGCCCGCTGCCGCAGCGCCGCCGGCCTGGCCGCCGAAGCCGCCCAGGATCACGTTGAAGAACGAGCGGTTCATCGCCTTGCACATGATGTAGGACAGGATCGCGCCCGACGAGCCCACCAGCGAACCGGCGATGATCAGCATGGGGTTGTTCAGCGAGAAGCCGATGCCCGCCGCCGCCCAGCCCGAGTAGCTGTTCAGCATGGACACCACCACCGGCATGTCGGCGCCGCCGATCGGGATGATGATCAGCACGCCCAGCACGAAGGCGATGATCGTCATGACGATGAAGGGCGTCCATTCCTGCGTGAGCATGAACCAGATGCCGCAGCCCAGCATCAGCAGCGCCAGCGCCAGGTTCAGCATGTGCTGGCCCGAGAACACCACCGGCGCGCCCTGGAACAGGCGGAACTTGTACTTGCCCGACAGCTTGCCGAAGGCGATGACCGAACCCGAGAACGTGATGGCGCCGACGAAGGTGCCGATGAACAGCTCGAAGCGATTGCCGGTGGGGATGGGCATGCCGGCCGGCACGATGCCGAAGGCATGCGGCTCGGCCACCACGGCCACCGCGATGGCGACCGCCGCCAGGCCGATCATGCTGTGCATGAAGGCGACCAGTTCGGGCATCTTGGTCATTTCGACGCGCTTGGCCATCAGCGTGCCGATGGAGCCGCCCACCAGCAGGCCCAGCACGACCCAGCCCAGGCCGATGGTGGCGGCGCCGCTGCGGGCCAGGGCGACGATGAGCGCGGCCGTGGTCAGCACGGCGATCGCCATGCCGGCCATGCCGAACGCATTGCCCAGCCGCGAGGTGGTGGGATGCGACAGGCCCTTGAGCGCCTGGATGAAGCAGACCGAGGCGATGAGGTACAGCAGGGTGACGAGGTTCAGCGAGATCATTTCGCTTCCTCCTTGCCTGCCTTGCGGTCTTTCTTCTTGAACATTTCCAGCATGCGCCGGGTCACGAGAAAGCCGCCGAACACGTTGACCGCGGCCAGCGCAACGGCAAAGACGCCCATGCCGCGCGCCAGTCCGCCTTCGGTCAGTGCGGCCGCCAGCATGGCGCCCACGATGATGATGGCGGAAATGGCGTTGGTGACGGCCATTAGCGGCGTGTGCAGGGCGGGGGTGACGTTCCATACGACGTGGTAGCCGACATAGATGGCCAGCACGAAGATGATGAGGTTCATCAGGGTGGGGTTGATCGCTTCCATGCTGTCAGTTCCTCCGCGCCACGTTGCCGCCTTCGCACATCAGGCAGGCCGCGACGATTTCGTCGTCGCGCTGGATCGCCAGCGCGCCGTCCGCATTGATGATGAGTTTCAGGAAATCCTGGATATTGCGCGCATACAGCGCCGACGCGTCGGTCGCGACCAGACCGGGCAGGTTGGTCAGCCCGATGATGGTCACGCCGTGCTTTTCCACGATCTGCCCTTTCTCGGACAGCGGGCAATTGCCGCCGCGTTCGACCGCCAGATCCACCAGTACCGAACCCGGCTTCATGGCCGCGACGGTTTCCGCGGACACCAGCGTGGGGGCGGGGCGGCCGGGGATCAGCGCCGTGGTGATGACGATGTCGGCCTGCTTGCAGCGTTCGGACACGAGCGCGGCCTGCCGCGCCATCCAGGCGGGCGGCATGGGCCGCGCATAGCCGCCCGTGCCTTGCGCGATTTCGCGTTCTTCATCCGTTTCGAAAGGCACGTCGATGAACTTGGCGCCCAGCGATTCCACTTGTTCGCGCGCGGCGGGGCGCACGTCCGAGGCTTCGACCACCGCGCCCAGCCGCTTGGCGGTGGCGATGGCCTGCAGCCCGGCGACGCCGGTGCCCAGCACGACGGCGCGGGCCGCTTTCAGCGTGCCTGCGGCGGTCATCATCATGGGGATCAGGCGGCCGTAGTGATGCGCTGCCAGCAGCACCGCCTTGTAGCCGGCCAGGTTGGCCTGCGAGGACAGCACGTCCAGGCTCTGCGCCCGCGTGATGCGGGGCGCGGCCTCCAGCGCGAATCCCGTGAGCCCCGCGGCCGCCATTTGCTGGATGCCTTCGGCGTCGAAGGGATCCAGCATGCCGACCACGACGGCGCCGGATTTCATCTGAGGCAGTTCCGCGGCAGAAGGCGCGCGCACCTTCATGACAAGGTCTGCCCCCAACGCATCCTGGGCGCTGCCGAGCGTGGCGCCCGCTGCCTCATAGGCCTCGTCGAGATAGCGGGCGGCAGTGCCTGCCCCGCGCTCCACGACGACGGTGTGTTTGCCGCCTACGTACTTCTTGACGGTCTCCGGTGTTGCTGCGACACGAGTTTCCCCGTCTCGGGTTTCTTTTGGTATCCCGATGTGCATCTACGCCTCTCCTCATTAGTTGGCATCAGTTATACACGGGAAAGTGAAAGGAAAGGTGTCCCGCCCCCAGGGGGCGAGGGGGAAGAATCCGGCATTGCCGGAACGGCAAGGCGATCTGCCAACTCAAAAAAAAGCCCCATGGCGAACCATGGGGCTGGGGTCTTGCGACCCAACTGCTCCGGCCAGTCTGACTTTTGCGCTGGCCGGCACCAGTGCGCAAACGTCCGGCGTCAAGCCGTTTGCGCACGAGTCCAGGTGATCAGCGCGGCGGTGAGCTCGCGCAGATCGGCCTTCAGGCGGCCGTAGTTTTCAGAAGGGCGCAGCGAGACTTCGTCCATGTAGAGCTTGCGGTTGATCTCGATCTGCAGGCTGTGGCGGCCTTCTTCGGGACGGCCGAAGGCGCGCACCAGTTCCACGCCCTTGTAGGGATCGTTGACGGTGACGTTGTAGCCGCGTTCGCGCAGCCAGGCGGCGATGAATTCGCGGAAGGCCGGGTCGCTGGTGCTGCCGTCGCGGTCGCCCAGCACGAAGTCGGGGTGCACCAGGCCAGGACGGTCGGTGGCGTAGGCGCCGGCGACGCTGGGCATGGAGTGGCAGTTGATGTGCCAGACCTTGCCGAACTTCTGGTGGGCGGCGTCCAGCACCTGGCCCAGCGCGGCGTGGTAGGGCTTCCAGCAGGCGTCGATGCGGTGGCGCACTTCCGCCACCGTCAGCTTGCGGTTGTAGAGCGGCGTGCCGTCGTCCAGCATGCGCCAGATCAGGCCCTTGCCCAGCTTGACCTTGGGCGAGGCGTTGACGGCGTCGGGCCAGGCCTCGTCCAGCAGCAATTCGTCGATTTCGTCGGGCGAGCGGTTGGCGTCGATGTAGGCGCGCGGAAACGCGGCGGCAATCATCGGTACGCCCATGTCCAAGGCGTCGCCCCACAGGTCGTCAACCCAGGTGTCCTCGGCGGTGCGCAAGGCGCCAAAGTCCACCGCAGCCGCGAAATCGGGGGGGTAGGCGGTGCCGCTGTGCGGGGAGTCCAGCACAAGGGGAGCCGAGGAGTCCGAATCAGGATACTGCTGCGGGAGGTCGAGCCGGTAAGACAGGGGTTGGGTAATTCGCATAAGGGGGTGTTGCGTTCGTGAATCGGAGATCCTCGCCGCCGCGAGGGACGGCGAGGATCGAAGACCGCTTAGTCGATCTTCACGTTGGCTTCTTTGGCGATGCGCTTGTTCTTGGCGATTTCAGCCGAGATCTGCGCCGCGAATTCGGCCGGGGTGTTGGCGGCAGGCGCGGCGCCCAGGGCTTCCAGGCGGGTCTTGACGTCGGCTTCGGCGCTGACCTTCTGCACGGCGGCGTTCAGCTTGTCCAGCACGGGCTGGGGCAGCTTGGCGGGGGCCACCAGGCCGAACCAGGACGCGTCGTTCACAGCCGGCAGGCCGGCTTCGGCGAACGTGGGCACGTCGGGCAGGGCGGCCACGCGCTTGGGCGAGGCGACGGCCATGGCGATCAGGCGGCCGGACTGCACGTGCGGCAGCGAGGAAGGCAGGTTGTCATACATGACGTCGACCTGGCCGGCCAGCGCGTCGTTCAGCGCCGGACCCACGCCGCGGTACGGCACGTGCATCAGGTTGGTGCCCGAAGCCATCTTGAACAGTTCGCCCATCATGTGCGAGACCGAACCGTTGCCGGCCGACGCGTAGGTCAGCTTGCCCGGCTCGCTCTTGGCCAGCTTGATGAAGTCGGCGATGTTCTTGGCCTGGACCTTCGGGTTGATGGTCATGATGTTGGGCACGGCCGCCAGGTTCGAGATGGGCGTGAAGTCCTTCTCGCCGTCGAACGGCAGGTTCGGGTAGATGGCCGGGTTGATGCCGTGGGTGCTGACGGTGGCGATGCCCAGCGTGTAGCCGTCAGGCGCGCTGCTGGCGACGAAGGCGCTGCCGATCGAGCCGCCGGCGCCGCCGCGGTTTTCCACCACCACGGTCTGGCCCAGTTCCTTGCCCAGCTTGTCGGCGAACAGGCGGCCGACGATGTCGGTGGTGCCTCCGGGCGGGAACGGAACGATCAGGCGGATGGGCTTGGTCGGATACGCGTCTTCAGCGTGCGCGATGCCCGAGGTCAGCGGCGTGGCCAGGGTCGCGGCGGCGACGCACAGGCCCAGTACTACATTACGGCGTTGCATGGATTCCCCTAATGAATTGGAAAGCGGATGCGCAAAGGCAGACGCAAACGCAACGATTCTTTCCTGGCGGTCGGGTTTGCGCAAACGAAAGTTTCTCCGTAAGCTATGAGTTTTTTTCATGCCTCTTTTCGCGGCGGCCCGGAACGCGGCTGTTTCGACTGTGCGGCCTGAAACAATTTGCGTACCCCATCCATGCGGCGTTTCTGTCCTTCTCTTACCGATCTCCAGGCGTTTGAAGTCGCCGCCAGACATAGCAGTTTCACGCGCGCGGCTCAGGAATTGTGTGTCACCCAGGGCGCGGTCAGTAAGCAGGTGAAACATTTGGAGGAGTTCGTCGGCATCGAACTATTCCTGCGGATCAGGCAAGGCCTGGTTCTGACCGAGGCTGGACGCAGTTATCTGACCAAGATCCAGGCCGGCCTGGGGCAGATCGAAGCCGCGACCGTGGAGCTGATCGCGCACCAGGGGCAGGGCGGCACGCTGAACCTGACCTGTATGCCGACCTTCGGCGCGCGCTGGTTGATCCCGCGCCTGACCGCCTTCATGCGCCTGCGGCCGGACATCCATGTCGAGTTCCTGCCCCACCGGCAGGGCTATGACTTTTCCACGCCGGAACTGGACGCCGCCGTGCGCTTCGGCGAGGGCATCTGGCCGGGCAGCGGGGCGGACTACATCGTCGGCCGCGAAATCCTGCCGGTCTGTAGTCCGCGCCTGATTCCGGGCGGTTGCGCCACGCCGGCAGATCTGCTGGCCTACCCGCTGTTGCACCATACCTCGGCGCTGGACGGCTGGCGCGACTGGTTCGAGCAAGCCGGTTGCGATACCCGGCGCAGCCTGGAAGGCGCGCGCTTCGACCAGTACGCGCTGTTGTCGCAGGCGGCCGCGGCCGGCTTCGGCGTGGCGCTGATTCCGCGCTGCCTGATCGAGGACGAACTGCGCGACGGCAAGTTGGCCGTCGCTATCCAGCTGCCTATCCGGGCGCGCATGGGGTACTACCTGTGCTATCCGGAGCAGAAAGCCAATCTGCCCACTTTGCAGGCTTTCCGCACCTGGCTGATGGAAGTATCGCGCGCGGCCGAGCCGCAGCCGCGGGAAGATGCCCCGTCCGATCTAAAATAGATCCATCATGAATCAAAAATCTACCAAGAAAGGCCGCGTTGTCGTCGGCATGTCCGGCGGGGTCGATTCTTCGGTCACCGCCTGGCTGCTCAAGCAGCAAGGCTATGAGGTCGTCGGCCTGTTCATGAAGAACTGGGAAGACGACGACGATTCCGAATACTGCTCCACCCGCCAGGACCTGCTGGACGCCGCCAGCGTCGCGGACCTGGTCGGCGTCGAGTTCGAGTTCGTCAATTTCGCCGCCGAATACAAGGACCGCGTGTTCGCGGAGTTCCTGCGCGAGTACTCCGCGGGCCGCACGCCCAATCCGGACGTGCTGTGCAACGCCGAGATCAAGTTCAAGGCCTTCCTGGACCACGCGATGGCGCTGGGCGCCGAGCACATCGCCACGGGCCACTACGCGCGGGTGCGCGAGGTGCCGGCCGTGGGCGGCGGCACGCAGTTCCAGCTGCTCAAGGCGCTGGACGCATCCAAGGACCAGAGCTACTTCCTGCATCGCCTGAACCAGGCGCAGCTCTCGCGCACCATGTTCCCGCTGGGCGAGATCCACAAGACCGAAGTGCGGCGCATCGCGCACGAGATCGGCTTGCACAACGCCGCCAAGAAGGATTCCACCGGCATCTGCTTCATCGGCGAGCGGCCGTTCCGGGAATTCCTGAACCGCTATCTGCCGACCGAGCCGGGTCCGATCATGACGCCGGAAGGGCAGAAGGTCGGACGCCACGAAGGGCTGTCCTTCTACACGCTGGGCCAGCGCAAGGGCCTGGGCGTGGGCGGGGTGAAGGGACGCCAGCGCGAGGACGGCACGGCCGAAGCCTGGTACGTGGCGCGCAAGGACCTGGAGCGCAATGTGCTTTACGTGGTGCAGGGGCACGACCACCCATGGCTGCTGTCGGGTGAGCTGCGGGCGCAGGACGCCAGCTGGGTCGCGGGCCACGCGCCGGCCGCCGGCACGTATGGCGCCAAGACGCGTTACCGGCAGGCCGATGCTGCCTGCCGCCTGGACGGCGCTGCCGACGGCACCTTCAACCTGAGCTTCAGCGAGCCGCAGTGGGCGGTGACCCCCGGACAGTCCGCCGTGCTTTACGATGGCGAGGTTTGCCTGGGCGGCGGCATCATCCTGTAGGCGCCGCGCCGGCATCCGCCGCGCGGCGTGTACGGACTTCAATCAAAGCCCCTCGGGCGCGGCCCGTGGGGCTTTGTTCATTACCAAGAAGAAAGAGGAGAGAGTTGTGGATGTAACGATGGTGATTTGCCTGCTGGTGCTGGGCGGAGTGGTGGGTTTCGCCGCGGGCCTGCTGGGCATAGGCGGGGGCATGCTGCTGGTGCCATTCCTGACAATGCTGTTCGCGTGGAAGGGCATGCCTGCCGACCTGGTGGTGCACGCCGCCATCGCCACGTCGATGACCTCGATCCTGTTCACCTCCATTTCCAGCGTGCGGGCGCACCAGCAGCGCGGCACCATCAAATGGAACATCGTCTGGGCGATGGCGCCGGGCATCATCATCGGCGGCCTGCTGTCCGGCGGCGCGGTGTTCGCCGCGCTCAGCACGCTGTGGCTGTCGCTGTTCTTCGCGCTGTTCGTCGGCTATTCCGGCTGGAGCATGCTGCAGAACAAGAAGCCCAAGCCCAGCCGCCAGATGCCGGGCGTGGTGGGCACCAGCGCGGCGGGGGCGGGCATCGGCTTTCTGTCCGGCCTGGTGGGCGCGGGCGGTGGCTTCTTGTCGGTGCCGTTCATGGTCTGGTGCAACGTAGCCTTGCACAACGCGGTGTCGACCTCGGCAGCGCTGGGCTTTCCCATCGCGCTGGCCAATAGCGTGGGCTACGTGGTGTCAGGACTGAATTCGGGCGAAGCGCGTCCCGGCATGCTGGGCTACATCTACTGGCCGGCCTTGATTGCGCTGGTGTGCACCAGCGTGCTGACGGCGCCGCTGGGCGCGCGCATGGCGCACCGCCTGCCGGTGCAGACCTTGAAGCGAGTGTTTGCCTGCCTGCTGTTCGCGCTGGCCGCGTACATGCTGTTCAAGGCCTGGCAGACGTTCACCAGTTGAGCCGGGTACGGCTGCGCCGATGGATAGGCGCAGCCGACGCGCAAGCGTA
This sequence comes from Achromobacter sp. D7-1, assembly GCF_059760445.1. NCBI lineage: Bacteria > Pseudomonadati > Pseudomonadota > Betaproteobacteria > Burkholderiales > Alcaligenaceae > Achromobacter > Achromobacter sp. D7-1. Next base: position 8,266 of record NZ_JCBAMT010000043.1, read on the forward strand.
GACGGAACAGAAACGTAGGCGGAACAGAAACGTAGGCGGAGCAGAGGCGCCGCCTACGAGAAGCGAGGCCGCACGGATCCGGCTCCGCCGGTCCGTAGCGGCGCCCCCTGGGGGGAGGCGCGCAGCGCCTCGGGGGGGGCTTATCCTGGAACGGTATCGACGAACGATTGGCGTTGCGACAGCTTGTCGTACAGGCGGGCCAGGTTCTGGTGGTTGGTACGCCAGTCGAGCGCGGCGAAGCGCAGGTCCAGGTAGCCCAGCGCGCAGCCGACGGCGATGTCGGCCAGGCTGTAGTTGATGCCCATACAGTGGGCGTTGTCGCCCAGGCTCTTGTTCATGGCGTCGAGGCTGGCGTGGATCTTGGAGTACTGGCGTTCGATCCATTCGGGGCTGCGCTGAGCCTCGGGACGCTGGTTTTCCTTGACGATGGTCACGCAGGCGTCCAGGAGGCCATCGGCGATGGCTTCCCAGCACTTGACGGCCGCGCGGTCGCGCCCCGGCTGAGGAATCAGGCGGGCGACCGGGGACAGGGTGTCGACGTATTCGACGATGACGCGCGAATCGAAGAGGGCGCCGCCATCTTCCATGACCAGGCAAGGTACCTTGCCCAGCGGGTTGTACGTTTGGATCTGCGTGTCGGCGGACCAGACGTTTTCGAGTTCAAGCCGGTAGTCCAGCTTTTTCTCGGCCATGACGATACGCACTTTGCGCACGTAAGGACTGGTAAGCGAGCCGATCAGTTTCATGGAGTCACAAGCGGAGTCGGAAAGCGGCCGAAGTATAGCAGGCCGCATGACGGCAGACGGCCAAGAGGCCGGAATCTTCGTCAGTTTGCCACAATGTTGCATGCTTCCGGATGATAAAATCGCCCGATTCGCTCATTCCCCGCTTTTTCTTTCCCATACCATGCAAATCGCCGATCAGCTCAGCCAACTCAACGCCCTTTCGCCATTGGATGGCCGGTACGCTTCCCGGGGCGACGCGCTGCGCGGCCTGCTCTCCGAAGCCGGCTTCATGGCGCATCGCGTCGAAGTCGAGGTGGCCTGGCTGATCGCGCTGTCGGATGCCGGCCTGCCGGAACTGCCCGCCTTCTCCGAAGCCGCCCGCGCCCGCCTGCAACAATTGGTGCGCGACTTCTCGGAAGCGGACGCCGCCCGCATCAAGGACATCGAACGCGTCACCAACCATGACGTCAAGGCCGTTGAGTACTGGTTGAAGGAAAAAGTGGCCGATGACGCCGAGCTGGCCCGCGCCGCCGAGTTCATCCACTTCGCCTGCACCTCCGAGGACATCAACAACACCTCGCACGCGCTGATGCTGACCCGCGCCCGCAACGAGGTCGTGGTGCCGCGCCTGCGTGAACTGGCCGCCAAGCTGAACGACATGGCCGTGGCCCAGGCCGACCAGCCCATGCTGTCGCGCACGCACGGCCAGCCCGCCAGCCCGACGACCCTGGGCAAGGAATTCGCCAACGTGGCCGCGCGCCTGAACCGCGCCATCGCCGCCGTCGAGGCCGTCGAACCGCTGGCCAAGCTGAACGGCGCCACCGGCAACTACAACGCCCACCTCTCGGCCTACCCCGAGATCGATTGGCCCGCTTTCAGCCAGCGCGTGCTGGCTGGCCTGGGCCTGACCCAGAACCGCCACACCATCCAGATCGAACCCCACGACTGGATGTCGGCGCTGTTCGATGCCATCACGCGTGCCAACATCATTGTGCTGGACCTGGACCGCGACATCTGGGGCTACGTGGCGCTGGGCTACTTCAAGCAGCGCCTGAAGGAAGGCGAGGTCGGCTCGTCTACCATGCCGCACAAGGTCAACCCGATCGACTTCGAAAACTCCGAGGGCAATCTGGGCCTGGCCAACGCCGTGCTGCGCCACCTCGCCGACAAGCTGCCGATCTCCCGCTGGCAGCGCGACCTGACCGACTCCACCGTGCTGCGCAACCTGGGCGTGGGCCTGGGCTACTGCCTGGTGGCCTGGGACGCCTGCATGCGCGGGCTGGGCAAGCTGGAAGTCAACACCGCGGCCATCGACGCCGACATCGACGCTTGCTGGGAAGTGCTGGCTGAACCGGTGCAGACCGTCATGCGCCGCTATGGCTTGCCGCAGCCGTACGAACAGCTCAAGGCTTTGACGCGCGGCAAGGGCATCACCGAGGAAGGTCTGCGAGAATTCATCCAGGGCCTGGCCCTGCCCGAAGAGCCCAAGGCGCGCCTGCTGGCGATGACCCCGCGCTCCTATATCGGGCTGGCGGCCGACTTGGCCCGGGCGGTATAGTCGCCTTGCCGCGCGCCTGGGGCGCGCGGCCTCTGTTGACCTTACGGGAGATTGCAATGAAGAAGTTGTCCACGCTCGCCGCGTTGGCCTGTATGACGGTTGGGCCGCTGCTGGCGACGAGCGCGTCCGCGCAGTTCGCCAAGCCCGAGGATGCGGTCAAATACCGCCAGTCGGCGCTGACGCTGATGGCTTCCCACTTCGGCCGCATGGCGCCGGTGGTCAAGGGCCAGCAACCCTATGACGCCGCGCAGATCAAGGCCAATGTGGAAGTGCTGAAGACCTTGTCGGCCTTGCCGTGGACGGCTTTCGGCGCGGGCACGGAGGGCGGCGATGCGCGTCCCGAAGTCTGGAGCGACGCTGCGGGCTTCAAGCAGAAGCAGCAGGCCTTCCAGGACAACATCGTCAAGCTGTCGGCCGCCGCCGATGCCGGCGACCTGGACAAGCTGCGCGCCGCGTTTGGCGATGTCGGCGCAAGCTGCAAGGCCTGCCACGACTCGTACCGCAAGAAGAAATAAAGCGCCGGCCGTCCGCGGGCGGCATGTGGGCAAAGAGGCGCCAGCGGAATCGTTGGCGCTTTTTTTTGGTCATTGCGGGGCGTGGGCCGCGGTTCTCGGACCATGGGCGCATCCCGTTTCAGGGAGAGCGCATGAAATCCTTTGAGGATCTGGTGGCCGAGGCCGAAGCTGCCGACGTGAACGGTTGGGGTTTCGACTGGCTGTCGGGGCGGGCCTCCGAGGAGCGCCCGCCTTGGGGTTATGCCAATCGACTCGCCCAGCGCTTGGCCCGTGTGCAGTCGGCGCTGGATTTGGACACGGGCGGTGGCGAGGTGCTGGGCGAGGCCGCCAGCTTTCCGCCGGTGATGCATGCGACCGAAGCCTGGCCGCCCAATGCCAGGAAAGCGCATGAGCGCCTGGCCGCGCGCGGCGTGCAAGTGGTGCAGACCGCGCACGGCGCCGCGCTGCCATTCACCGACGCCTCGTTCGAATTGGTGACGTCCAGGCATCCCGTGAGTCCGGACTGGATAGAGATCCATCGTGTGCTCAAGCCGGGCGGACATTACTTTGCGCAGCACGTGGGGCCGGCTTCCGCGTTCGAACTGATTGAGTATTTTCTCGGGCCATTGCCGCAGGAACGGCGCCTGCGCGATCCGCGGGATGAAGCCGCCGACGCCGCGGCGGCAGGGCTGACCGTGACGGATTTGCGCACGGCGCGCTGCCGGATGGTGTTCCACGACGTGGGCGCCGTGGTCTGGATTCTGCGCAAGTGCGTGTGGTGGGTGCCGGGCTTTTCGGCGCGGAAGTACCATGACGCGCTGTTGGCGCTGGATATGCGGATGCGCCGCGGGGAGCCGTTGGTGGCTCACTCGACGCGGCATCTGATCGAGGCGCGGCGTTGAGGCTGCGCAGCGCTGCTTTCGCGCCGCGCGGACGGATCAGGAAAAAGACATATCGGCGGCCACTTCCAGCGACCGGATCCACAGCACCAGGCCCGTGACGCATGCGCCCAGCACCAGGGCGCGCAGCCAGACGGCAAAGCCGTCCTGCGTGGGCGGGGTGCCGGCGGGCACGTCCTTGGCGTCGACCTTGCCCGTGATGATGGCGCGCACCAGGCGCTTGCGGCGCACCAGCGCGTACCAGAGCACCGCGGCCAGGTGCAGGGCGACCAGCGCCAGGATGACCCACTCGTTGAGCTTGTGCCAGGAGGTCATGGCGCCGGACACGGTTTCGCTGACGAGCCCGAACAGCGGACCCTGCGTCATGATGTCGTCGGTTGTGAACAGGCCGCTGACCGCCTGGAAGCCGATCACCAGCAGCAGCGCCAGCACCGACAGCGCACCCAGCGGGTTGTGGCCGGCGGGCGCCGCGGCGCCCTTGAGGTATCGGGCCACGGCAGCCGGGCCGCGCACGAACTGCGAGAAGCGGGCGTAGCGGGGGCCGAAGAATCCCCACAGCAGGCGGAACAGGATCAGGCCCAGCGCCGCGCAGCCGAAGCGCACGTGCCAATCCATGTACAGGCCGCCCAGCTTGACGCTGACGAACGCGCCGACGATACAGGCGACCAGCGCCCAGTGGAATAGACGGGTGGGAAGGTCCCAGATATGGACCGCGAGACGATTGTTCTGCATGGAGGGATCGCCAGGGCTGTGTTGCCGGGGACTTTATCACGCACAAATTGCCCCGTTGCGTGTGCAACGGGGCGGGGCACTGCTTCAGTGGGTGTTGCGGCGCACCGGCACGATGCGATGCACGTGCTCATGGCGGAAGCGGATGCGTTGGCCAGGAGCCTCTTGCGCAGGCGCTCCGCAGGGCACGACTTCGGTCGTGTAGGTCGTGGTGCCGTTGATCGGCGCGTTGTAGATGACCGTGGCGCGGATTTCCGGGCCATTCGCGGGCTTCAGGTAAACGATGTCGCCAATATGGATCGGCATGTTGTCCAGCGTGCTGTGGGCCGGGCGTCGGATCAGATCCGAGGTAGTGAAACGAGTATTCATGGTGTTTGTTCTCTTGGTTTCTAGTTATGTGAAAAGCCGCGTCAGGCCACATGACGCGCGGCATTCCTGCCGCTGCCAGCCGTATCGAATCGGGCGGGCGTGTGGTGACACTAACGCATTTCTGCCGCCGTCCCTTTGCGCATTCTCATGTTTTTTGCGCGCGCGGGCTGACGGTGCGATGCTGTCCATCAGTCCGGGACGGCATCATTTCGGGCTGTGCGATGCGCAAGGCATGCAGGGGTCCGAGGATTCAAGCAGGGCGTGCAGGCCCTGGCGATTGCGGCGCGGTTATCGGTACTTGTCGCTTGCGCGTGTTGCAGGCGCCGCAGATTGTCTTGTTGCTTCTTGCCAAGCCGGACTGGCGGTTTGGTGAAGGCGTTTTCCCCAAGGCCATGATCCGGATTTGCGTTCTTCGCAAACGGGACGGAATGCTCGGGCTTGGGTGTTTTTTTGAGGTTCTGCTTGGTGCTTGGAATGGGACTGATGCTCAGCCCTCAGGACCTGCGCCGTTTTATTTTCGAATGGAAATTGGCGCAAACCGCAGAACTCAACCGCTGATGATACGGGTGGTCGACGCTTTTTGCAAGCGTTTTGTGGTAGAGGAGATAGATATCTCCCCTTATCCGTCCCTTAATGTGCAGTCGGGCGGGCCTGGCGCTGGGCTTCGATGATGAGTCCTTCCAGACGCGCGGACATGCGCAAGGCGACCTGCGCGCTGGTCTGGCCGTCGGGCTGGTTTTCGGTTTCCAGCGCGAGTTCGATGCGCTCGTTGTCGAAAGCCTCGGGGGCGGCCTGGATTTCCACGTAGCGGGCCAGCAAGGCGTCGACTGCCTTTTGCGCGTCGGCCAGCGCTTCATCGGACAACTGGCCCGGGCTGAGGTACTGGTTGACCACTCGCGCCAGGTCGTTCATGAAGAACAGCAGGGCGGCCGCGCCGCGGCAATCGGGATGGGCAAAGCCCCAGGTATCGGAGGTGGCGGTTTGAGTCATGTCTTGGGGCTAGCCTGTATTGCGAGGGCCGTGGGGGCCGAAGACGCCATTTTATGGGATCGGACGGCAGTGCCGCTTGAGGCATACTGCCATGCCTATGATCAGACTCGCTCGACCTTCAGACTTGGCCAGCCTGGCCGATATCGAACGTTCCGCCGCGCGGCGGTTCCTGGACACGCACATGGCCTGGGCGGCCGGCGGCGACACGGCGCCGCAGGCCGAGTTGGCGCAGGCGCAGGCGGCCGGCCTGTTGTGGGTTGCGGAGTCCGAGGGCCTGCCCGCGGGTTTTGCGCTGACCCGGCCCATGGATGGCGATCTCTACCTGGCGGAGATGGCGGTGGCCTTGCCCTGGCAGGGGCGCGGCCTGGGGCGGGCGCTGCTTCGCGCCGTATGCGCCCACGCCCGTACTGCTGGCTGCTACCGGTCCGTGGTGCTGACCACCGACCGCGAATTGTCCTGGAACCGGCCGTTTTACCTGCGGCAAGGCTTTGCCGAGGTGCCGGCGGAGGAGCTCTCGCCGGGGCTGCGGGCGCGTTTGCGGCACGAGGCAGCCATGGGCTTTGACCCGGCGCTGCGATGCGCGATGGCGTATCCCCTGGCGCCATGATGCGGGCGACAGACCCTGTGTCAACACGCTTCGATAGCAACAAAATCCGCCCGCTGGCGGCGGCAGGAAGCGCCTTCGGGATAATCTGCCGAAGGGCGGCCGCCCTGCTGGGGGGCGGCGGTTTCGCGAACCCGCATGCAAGGAGGATGGGCATGGCACTGCTGCGAGCTTGCCTGCTGGGCCTGACGATGGCGTCGATGCTGTTTCTGTCGGCCTGCGTCAACAAGGAGCCCCAGGAGCGGGTTGCGTTCATCCAGTTGCTGCAAAGCCGGATGAGCAGCGCGTCGCTGCTGCCCATAGGCGTGCTGAGCGAGCCGGAAAAGGAGGCCGTCGGCGGCTATGCCGACGCCTATGAAGTGATCACCGGCTTCCAGGAAACCCTGGCGCAGGCAGCCCTGTCCATGCGCGGCGTGCTGGAAGTCGAGACCATCCATTCAGTGGCCGAGATCGTGGAACGGCGGGCTCGCTTCGAGGCGGCGCGCAAGACGCTGGCCGAGCAGGCGGCCGAGGTTCAGCAGGCCCAGGCCAAGGCCGACAAGGCGCGCGCGGCGCTGGCCTTGCCGGTGGATCTCGCGCCGGTCTATGACGGCGTTTATGACGAAGCCGTGACGGCGCCCGCCGGCGAGCTGCTGGATGCCGCGGCCGCCATGGATGCGGTGGCGCGCGATGCGCTCGGCGTGGCGGATTTCGTCGCCGCCCATGCGCAGGACATCCTGCTGGCGGACGGGCAGGCCCGCGTCGCGACGCTCACGCTGCAGCAGGAATTGAACCTGCGCCTGCAGGGCTTGAATGCGCAGTCGGACGTCCTGGAGCATGCGCGCATCGTGCTGCTGCAGGCTGCCGGGCAGCCGCCGGACGTCCGCTGAGCTGCGCTTTGTACAATGCGGGTCTCGCGGCGTCAGCCGAGCCTGGGACGGAATATGAGCCAATCTTCCAGCGTGCACTACAGAACCTTTCTGCTCCTGCTGGTGGTGGTCACCATCGCATTCGGCTGGTTGTTGTGGCCTTTTTACGGCGCCGTTTTCTGGGGCGCCGTTCTTGCCATCATCTTTGCGCCGCTGCAGCGCCGGCTGGTGGCGCGCATCGGCGGACGGCGCAACCTGGCCGCGCTGATCACTTTGCTGCTGGTGTTGCTGCTGGTGATCCTGCCGCTCGTCGTCATCAGCGGATCGCTGGTGCGCGAAGGGGCGAATCTCTATCAGAGCGTCAAGTCCGGGCAGATCAACTTCGGCGCCTATTTCCAGCAGGCCATGGCGGCCCTGCCGCCGTCCGTACATGACCTGCTGGCGCGCTTCGACCTGACCGACATACCGAGCCTGCAGGAAAAGCTCAGCGCGGGCGCCATGCAGGCCAGCCAGTTCCTGGCGACCCAGGCCTTGAACATCGGACAGGACACGTTCCAGTTCGTGATCAGCTTCGGCATCATGCTGTATCTGTTGTTCTTCTTGCTGCGCGACGGCCCGCTGCTGTCGGCGCGGCTCAAGCGCGCCATGCCGCTGAGCGATACGCACAAGCAGCACCTGCTGCGCAAGTTCACCACCGTGGTGCGCGCCACCGTCAAGGGCAACGTCGCGGTGGCCGCGGCGCAGGGCGCGCTGGGCGGGATCATCTTCTCGATCCTGTCGATCCAGGGCGCGCTGCTGTGGGGCGTGATCATGGGCTTTCTGTCTTTGCTGCCCGCGATCGGCGCCGGGTTGATCTGGGCGCCAGTGGCGATCTACTTCCTCCTGACCGGCGCCACGATCAAGGGCGTCGTGCTGATACTCTTCGGCGTGCTGGTCATCGGCATGGTGGACAACGTGCTGCGCCCCATCCTGGTCGGCAAGGACACCAAGATGCCTGACTATGTGGTGCTGATCTCCACGCTGGGCGGCATGGCCTTGTTCGGCCTGAACGGTTTCGTGATCGGCCCCCTGATCGCCGCGCTGTTCATGGCCAGTTGGGACCTGTTCGCGCCGCCGGTGGACGGATTGGCGGACAGCGCCGGGGACCCGCCGCGCGTCGAAAAATAGGCGCGGAGGGCGGCCCGGTGGCCCGCCTCGGCCCGGCGGGTGTATGGTGTAGCAGCGCTGGCTTCCATCGAGGCCGGCCTTTCGTATCAAACCTCGACTAATCGGGAGCGCGTTGGATATGGAATGGAAACTGCATCGATCGGGCTGGATCGAAGAACGCAACTTCGACATCGAATTCGCCGAGACCCCCGAGGGCTATCACGCCCGGGTGCGGATCTTCGGATTTCCAGTACTGGAAGACACCAAGCACGTGTTCCCCAATGAGGCGCTGGCCGAGAAAGGGGCGCTGACGCTGCTCAAGACCCAGTTCACCGGCACCCCGGACCTGGAAGACCGGTAGCCGACGGGCGCCGCGCGTTCGCAATAAATTGGGGACGCGCTGTTTTCACCACATCGGTATCGACGCGGCGAGGGGATTCCCATGGCGCGGATTGTGCGATTGCGAACTTCTGCAATAATTTCTGGCGTTCATTCGTCCTGTGGCCGTGGGCCGAGGGGAGCGCATCGGGAGGCGCATGGGTCCAGAGGTGTGGTTTCGATCGGCAGGTCGACGCTTGCGGACGTCGCAGGGCGAGGTTCCCGTGGCTGACGCCGAAAGCCTGGCGGGCGCGCGGGTGCGTCGGCCGCGCCGCTATTCCATGCGCACAGGGCTGCTGACACTGGTGTTTGCCTGTATCACGCCCGCGCTGGTCATGGCTTCGGTGGCAGTCTACGAAAGCTACGTCATCCAGAAAGAGCGGATTTTCCGCGACACGATATTCCTGGCGCGCAATCTCACCGCGATCCTCGACCGCGAACTCACTGGCGTTGAGGCTGGCTTGCAGATGCTGGCCTCGTCGCCGGATCTGGTGGCTGGCGACCTGGCCGGTTTTCATCGGCGGGCGCGCGAATCCGTGCGCTTCCAGATCATCGACAGCTACGTCCTGACCGATAAGGATGGCCGCCAATTGATCAACACGTCCGTGCCGTTCGGCAACCCTTTGCCACTGACCGGCGCGTCCGCGCAGTTGGCCCAGGTGTTCCAGACGCGCGCGGCGGTGTTGACGGGTCTCTTTGCCAGCAAGGTCAACCAGGGGCCGCTCATTGCGCTGGGCGTACCGGTGATGCGCAACGGCGAGGTCGCCTACAGCCTTAATGTCGGCATTCTGCCCGAGCGCATCGGCAACCTGCTGGGCAGGCGGGCATTGCCTGACGGTTGGGTGGCTGCCGTGCTGGACGACAGCGGCACGATCCTGGCGCGCACCCGCGATACCTCGAAGTTCGTGGGCCAGAAGGCCGTGCCCGAGTTGGCGCGGGCGGTGCAGCAGGAAAGCGAGGGCTCGCTGGAAACCGTCACCAAGGAAGGCACGCCCGTCTACACCGCCTTCAGCCGCTCGTCTTTGTCCGGCTGGACGGTCGCGGCCGGCGCGCCGATGAGTTTGCTGACCACGGACCTGTATCGCTCCATCGCCTGGATCGCCCTGGGAACCTTGCTGGCTTTCGGCCTGGGCCTGCTGCTGGCCTTGCGGCTCGCCAGCCGCCTGACCTCGGCCGTGCAGAGTCTGGTTGCGCCCGCGCTCGCGCTGGGCAAGGGGCACGCGGTGACGGTGCCGGGCACGCGGGTCAAGGAGGTAGCGGAAGTGGGCGGCGCGCTGGTGCAGGCCTCGCGCATGCTGGCGCATGCCCAGCATCTAGCGCACTACGATCCGCTGACGGGCCTGTGCAATCGAGTGCTGTTCAACGAACTGGTGTTGCGCGAACTGACGGTGGCGCAGCGCAGCGGCGAGTCCTTCGCCATCCTGGCGATCGACCTGGACGGATTCAAGGCGGTCAACGACCTGCATGGCCATGCAACCGGCGACGCGGTGCTCCAGGAGGCGGCGGAACGCATGGCCGACGCGATCCGCGTGTCGGACGTGGCGGCGCGGCTTGGGGGCGACGAATTCGCGGTGCTGTTGCTGGGCGCCAGCCGGGACGACGCGCGGCGTGTCGCGCAGGCGTTGGTGGAAAGCCTGTCGCTGCCGTATCCCGAGGTCAGCGTCTCGGTATCCGCCAGCGTCGGAATCGCGGTGTATCCGCAGTCCGGCGTTGCCGTGCGCGAGCTGCTGGAACGCGCCGACATGGCGCTCTACAAGGCCAAGGGGCAGGGCAAGCGCAGGGTGGAGGCCGATCAGTGATCTGGCCCGCCTGCCGCCCATGTGCCGTCATGCGTCGTGGGGCGGCGGCGCCAGGGCGGTAAGTACTTCGCCCGATTTCAGCCGGTACCGGTTCCGATCCAGCGGCACCACGAGCTCCCCCTCCGTGGTGCGGAGTATGTAGCGGGCCGCGTCAGGCCGGGCCGCGTGGCCAGGCTCTTCCGTCCTCAGGAATACTTCAATCCGGTAGAGCCGGCCCGATTCCGTGCTGGCAAGCACGTCGCTCAATCTGCGTGTGGAGATGGTCATGCGGCGCTTGCTCCTTGTTCTGCATTGTTCTGGCGGGCATTCGAGGGTGGGGCGCCGACTCTGCCGCAGGCCGAAGGCTGGCCGCGAATCGAGCAGGTTTTCGCTAAACTGCCCGGCTTGGCGCCCCAAAGCGGGCAATCGGAATCGGTAATGCAACTCTCCCTGAGCCGGAACACGGCGACTTCCCTAGGTTTGCTGGCGGTGCTGCTGTGGGGCACCGTCGTCGGCCTGATACGCGGTGTCAGCGAAAGCTTCGGTCCGGTGGGCGGCGCCGCGCTGATCTATACGACGGGTTCCGCGTTCCTGGTGCTGCTGTTGGGCTTTCCGAAGCTGCGGACCTTTCCGCGCTCCTATCTCATTGTCGGCAGCTTGCTGTTCGTCGCCTACGAGATCTGCCTGTCGCTCTCTTTGGGCTATGCCGCTAATCGCGGACAGGCGATCGAATTGGGCATGGTCAACTATCTCTGGCCCTGCTTCACTGTGATTCTCGCCATGCTCATCAACGGCCAGCGGGCCAGCGCATGGGTGGTGCCGGGCATACTGTTGTCGTTGTGCGGCATCGTCTGGGTTCTGGGCGGATCCGGCGGCTTGTCTTGGGACCGCACCATCGCCAATGTTTCCAGCAATCCTCTCAGCTACGGACTGGCCTTCAGCGGCGCCATCATCTGGGCCGTCTATTGCAACGTGACCACGAGGTTTGCCAACGGCAGGAATGGCGTTGTCCTGTTTTTCATGCTGACCGCGGCCGCCCTGTGGATCAAGTACCTGCTGGGCGCCGAACCTGCCTGGACCTACACCTGGCCCGCCACGCTGGAACTGCTGGTGGCCGGCGGCGCCATGGCGGCAGGCTATGCGCTATGGAACGTGGGAATACTCAAGGGCAACCTGACCTTGCTGGCCACGGCGTCCTACTTCACTCCGGTGTTCTCGACATTCTTCGCTGCCGTGTGGCTGTCGACCCGCCTGACCGCGTCATTCTGGCAGGGCGTGGCCATGGTGACCGCCGGGTCGCTTTTGTGCTGGGCTGCGACCCGCGGCAAGACCGCCCGGGGCGCTTAGCCCCAGGCGTGTATGCCGTAATAAAGGAGTTATTCGATCAGCACGGTCTGCGCGACCGCGTATCCGAGCGGAATCAGCAAGAGCGAAGCAAATAAGGAACTGACGATCGCCGCCGAGATCTTCAGCCAGGGTTCGGACCCTGCGCTTTGAACCGTTTGAATCACCAACGCGACGATACCCACAACCATCAAACAGCTCATAACCACTGCTACATAAGTCATGTTGTCTCCGTCCTCGCCTGATTAAAGGGATGCGGCTGCCGCTGATGCGGTCTAGATGTTTGTATCGATTGTGCGCCTGTATTCGGGCATTCGGCCCTAGGGTTTTCCTGACGCGCTGCGTCGCGTGTGGCGTTTTTGCCGCGGGGTGTGCAGCATGAATTCATGTGCGGGCGCAGCATTTTTGCCAGGGCTCGCGCCGACGTGTTTGCGTCGGCGCGTGTGCGTCGGCGCGTTTGCGCTACCATGGCGGCGTCGAACCACGCTAAAGGCCGCCATATGCCGCAACTGCGCCCAGGCACGCGCGCCACGTTGCAAGTCAGGCAACTGATGCCGGGAGAATTCGCCTGGATCATTACCCTGTTCGATCCCGAAACCGGCAATGTGCGCAGCACCAATTATTCGGCCAGGCGCTATGGCAGCCAGGATGAGGCTTCGGCGGCGGGCAAGGCTGCCGTGGTCGAATTTCTGGGTAGCGGGGGCCAGAAAGTGACCGAAACGGCCAAGGACGGCAAGAACAAGTCCTGATGCCTTCACCGTTATGCGCGCCATGATGCCCTCGTAAGAGGGCTTTTTCATGTCCGCGGGCGCGAGGCGGGCATGCGGCTTGCTGGAGGGATGGAGCGGCGCGCCTGGCGCTGCTCGAGGAGAACACCATGTCCCAGTCCATGCATCGCGAACCCGGCGGCGGCGACGAGCTCGTACCCGACGATCCCGCCTTTCCCAACAATCCGCCGCCTGACGACCCGCCGCTGGATCCGAATCGGCCTCGCAACGATCCCGATGTCATCGATCCCGTGCAGCCGCCGCCGAATCCTCGCGCGCCGGGCACGATCGATCTGGCCTGAGCGCCGCGCGCAAGGCGCGGGACATCATCCAAGGAGGTTTTATGCGTTCCATCTTGTTGTGGCTGCTTGGCGTGCCCATTCCCATCATCATCCTGTTGGCGCTTTTCTGGCATTGACCGCGAGATTTTCCTGCAGCTGTGGCGCATGTTGGCGCAGCCGCAATGAACCGTGAACAAGGAACATATCCATGGAAAACGCATCTTCATTGAGTCAGCCGTACGCAGGTGGCGTGCCGCCGCGAGAATCCGCCATTTCGGCCGTGTCGTGGGCCGCCGTGATTGCGGGCGCGGTCATCGCCGCGGCGCTTTCGCTGGCGCTGTTCGCCGGCGGCACGGGCCTGGGCTTTCTTTCTGTTTCGCCCTGGAGCGGCGAGGGCGTGTCGGCGCCTGCGATAGGCATCGGTCTCATCATATGGATGCTGGCCACGCAGATCGTTGCCTATGGCATAGGCGGCTACGTCGCGGGGCGGCTGCGCACCAAATGGGTCGACGTGCATTCGGACGAGGTCTATTTCCGCGACACGGCGCACGGCTTTCTGGTGTGGGCACTGAGCGCGGTCGTCAGCGCCGTCCTGCTGGGTGCGTCCATCGCGACCCTGGCTTCCGGTGTGGCCAAGGCGGGCGCTTCCGTCGCTGCGGGAGCCGGCACGGCTGCGACGGCTGCGGCCGCTGCGGGTGGGGGCGATGGGATGGCGCAGGTCAGGGGCTATTTCTCCGATGCCTTGTTGCGTCCGGAACGGCCCGATGCTGGCGCCGATCGCAACGGGGCAAGAGATGAAGTGGCCCGCATCGTGGCGATGAGCGTGGCGCGCGGCTCCATGACAGGCGAAGACCGCGACTATGTCGTGAAGGTCGTGGCCGCCCAGACCGGCATGGAGCCGGCAGCGGCGCAGCGCCGCGTCGATCAGGCCGTGCAGAACGTGAAGCAGGCCGCCGACGACGCCAAGCAAAAGGCCAAGGAGGCCGCGGACCAGGCGCGCAAGGCCGCGGCGGCATTCGCGTTGTGGGGATTCGCCTCAATGCTGATAGGCGCCTTCGTGGCCAGCCTGGCGGCGACCTGGGGCGGCAGGCGGCGTGATGCGGTGCGGCTGCCTTAGCCGCAAGGCGGGCGCTGCTTCAGTCAGGTGGCGGCCGCCGGTTCGCGCCTTTCTCCGAAGAGGAACACATGGGCGTAGCTGTCATTCATGGCATGGCGCGCCTGAGTGACTCCTGGGATCGTCGGAACCATGGGGGCAAACAAATCCCCCCACCCGATGTCCACGTTGAAGGGCGCACGTTCCGGTGTGTCGTTGTAGCCGAGGATCAGAAGGGCTCCAGGCTTGAGCACGCGGTGGCATTGCTTAAGCAGGCGTTCGAAATCGGGCCGTTCGTTGAGTCCCCAGCCGATCACGCCATTGGCCACAACGACGTCGAACGAAGCTTCGGCGTAGTGCGCCGACATGTTCGTCGCGCTTCCGATCGTATGTTTGCCGGCGGACCCATAGGCGGCTTGTTCAGGATCCATATCCAGCGAATGGAAATCCATCTTCAGCAAACGGGGGTAGTGCCACGTGTATTCATGCATGCCCACGAACAGGCATTGCATGGGCGTGCCTGACCGGGCGGCTTGTTGGTTCAGGTAGTCGAATATCTGCTGTTCCAGGAAACTGCGATTCGGAGCCTTCAGCCGGAAATCGATCCCGCAGCGCGCGGCCAGTTCAGGAGACCAGTGGAACAGCTTTTTTTTTGCTCTACGGATAAGTCGGCGCAAGGAAATTTGATCGCTCCTGAGGATTGCTCGGGGTGGCGGCCGCGTCGTGACAGGGTGGAGTAGTAGTGCTCCATGCCAGCGCTGGTGCCGGGTCGTGAGACTGGCTACCTGCGTGCAGAGTTCCGATGCACAAACGTAAAGGGCGCCCACTTGCGTGGGCGCCCTTTGAATTCCTGGTGGCGCATCCCTGATTCGAACAGGGGACCTGCGGATTATGATTCCGTCGCTCTAACCGGCTGAGCTAATGCGCCATTTCGATCAATCCCTGAATTTGCGTCACATCCGTGTCGCAATCAGTGATCAACGAAGAACGAAATTCTAGCATGAAATTTTTGGCGTGCGCAAGCGATCCGTACTCAAATTTCAAAGAAGTGCCTCATGCGTCCCGCGCCAGGCGGATCCCGGAGAACTGCCAGCGGGCTTCGGGCGGGAAAAAGTTGCGATAGCTGGGGCGGATGTGGTCCCTGGGCGTGGCGCAGGAGCCGCCCCGCAGCACGTACTGGTTACACATGAATTTGCCGTTGTATTCGCCCACCGCGCCGCTGTCGGGCTTGAAGCCGGGGTAGGCGTCGTAGGCGCTGGAGGTCCATTCCCAGGCATCGCCGAACAGTTGCACGGGGCCGCCCGTGCCGTTGCGCGCGGGGGCGGGGCGTGTGTCCAGGTGGCCGTTTTCCAGCATGTTGGCGCGCGCGGTCAGCGCGCCTTCGGGCAGTTGGCGGGCGGCATGTTCCCATTCGGCTTCGCGCGGCAGCCGCACGCGCGCCCAGCGCGCGTAGGCATCGGCCTCGAAGTAGCTGATGTGCGTCACCGGCGCCTGCAGTTCCAGTTCCTGCATGCCGCGTAGCGTGAAGATGCGCCAGTCTTCGCGTTGTCCTTCCCAGTAGAGCGGCGCGCGCCAGCCTTCGGCACAGACCCGATCCCAGCCCAGCGACAGCCAGAGCTCGGGGCGCTTGTAGCCGCCGTCGCGGATGAAGGCCAGGTACTCGTGCTGGGTCACCAGCCGGTCGGCCAGATGGAACGGGGCCAGCAGCACGTCATGGGCGGGGCCTTCGTTGTCGAAACCGAAACCGCTGCCGTCGTGGCCGATGCGGCTGACGCCGCCGGCGTAGCGGGTCCAGCCGGCAGGCGTGCCAGGCGGCAGCGCGGGCGTGCCGGGTGCCACGTAGGCGGGCTTGAGCGGATTGGCCGACAGCATGTGCTTCAGATCGGTCAGGATCAGTTCCTGGTGCTGCTGCTCATGATTCAGCCCGAGCTCCAGCAAGGCATCGAAGGCGGGGTCGTTGCCGCCCAGGCGCGAGATCAGCTCATGCATGGCCTCGTCCACGTGGCGGCGGTAGTGCAGCACCTCCGCCAGCGCGGGGCGCGACAGCAGGCCTCGGTGTGGACGCGGATGCTTGGCGCCGACGGCGTTGTAGTAGGAGTTGAAAAGCATGCGGTACTGCGGATGGAAGACCGAATAGGGCGGATGAAAGCGCGTCAGCAGAAAGGTCTCGAAGAACCAGGTCGTATGGGCCAGATGCCATTTGACCGGGCTACAGTCCGGCATGGATTGCACCTGGCAATCCTCGGGGCTCAGGGGAGCGGCCAGGGCCGTGCTGGTCGAGCGCACGGCGTCGTAGCGGTCGTGCTGCCCCGCCTGGCCGGCAGCGTAAGGTCCGGTGGCGGGGTGAGTCAGCAGGCACGCAGGTTCCATGGCGATCCTCCAGTGGCGTTGAGGGCGGGCCCGCTTCAGGCGCGGGCGCTGAAAACCGAAAACCAGCCGCGGGAATCCGACCAGTGCGCGACATCGTGGTAGCCGGCGCTTTGCAGCAGGTCGGCAAAGGCTTGGGGGGTGAACTTGTAGGAATTCTCGGTGTGGATGCGTTCGCCGGCGCTGAATGCGCGCGCGCCGCCGGGCCAGGCCACGCGCACCGCGCGCTGCGCTTCCAGATGCATTTCGATGCGCGAACTGGCGCTGTTGAAAAGCGCCACGTGCCGCCAGTCGTCCACGTCGAAATCGGCGTCCAGCACGCTGTTCACGTGCCGCAGCAGGTTCAGGTTGAAGGCTGCGGTCAGGTGCAGCGCGTCGTCGTAGGCGGGCTCCAGCACCTGTTTGGGCTTGACTCGGTCCACGCCCACCAGCAGTCCGCCGCCCGCGCATTGTTCGCGGATCCGCCGCAGCATGGCATGCGCGTCCTCGGGACTGAGATTGCCGATGCTGGAGCCGGGATAGAAGAACAGCCTCTGTTCGGCCGGCACGCTGGCGGGCAGGGCTAGCGCATGCGTGAAGTCCTGGCCCAGGGCGGTGATCTGCAGGTCGGGGTAGGACAGCTGCAGGCGGCGCACCGCGGCTTGCAGGTAGTCGGCCGAGATGTCGATGGGCACGTAATGGCGCGGGCGCAGGCTGGCAAACAGGCGTTCGGCCTTGACGCAATCGCCCGCGCCCAGGTCTATCATCGAGAGCACCGGGCCGATGTGGCGCGCGATATCAGCGCCGTGACGCTGAAAAATTTCCGACTCGCAGCGCGTCGGGTAGTACTCCGGCAACTGCGTGATGGCGGTGAAGAGCGCCGAGCCCAGCGCGTCATAAAGGAACTTGGGATCGATGTGCGCGTGACGCGCCAGCAAGCCGTCGCGCAGTTCGATTTGTTCGGCGCTGGGAGGCTGCGGCTCTTGGGCGATGAACGTCGGCGCGGCGGGGGCAAACAGTGCGGAAGGCGAAACCATGCGTCCTGTTCCTTTTCTGTCGCCGGACTACCCCTGGGCGGCAAGCGCTTGGGAAACACGGCGTTGGGAGGTCCAGACCAGGCGGTTCTGGCGCATTGCAAAAGTCTATTGTGGCCGCCAGGGCAGGGCCGGTGTCAAGCGCCAAGCCGCTGAATGCAATGGACTTTTACGAATTCGAAAGAGGAGCGCGAGCGTCTGCGCCGGTGAGCGCACGCTGTCTTCCGATACGTTTGCTCGCGTTGAAATATCGGTTTACCGCTGGTTGCCAAAGCTCTGGCGGGGGCAGCCGATGATGGTCACAATGGGGCCACGCGATGCGCGGGCCGGTCCGGGAACGCGGCATGCTGCGTTGCGTCAGGCGGCCCGACTCCGCGAGGCCCGACAACGACAAGGAGCGACGATGAACCGTAAGCACCAACGCGCCGAAATGGCCCTGCACCGTGAACGGGTGAGCGACAGCTTCCATGAACTGCTCGCCGGTACGGAAGACCTCCTGCGGTCGACCGCTACATACACAGGTTCCGAGATCGAGGCGGCGCGCGCGCGCCTGAAGCGCCAGGTGGCCGAGGCGCGCGAGTCCGCCGGTGATTGGGAGGGCGCGGCACGGGAGCGCGCGCGCCGCGCCACCGCCTACGCCGACGAGTACGTGCATGAACATGCCTGGAAGTCGGTGGGCGTGGCGGCGCTGGTGGGCGCCTTGCTCGGCTGCCTGCTGGCTTCGGGCGGCCGCCGCTAAGCCGGAAAGCCATGAAGCCGCCCGCGGCGGTGCGCCGGCCGGGACTGCGGCGGGACAAGTGGCCGTGGCTGGCCGGCGCGTACCGGTGGCTGCTGCCGCTGGTGTGCGCGGCCTTGCTGGCGGCGTGCGCCAGCGTTCCCGACGCGCAGGAGCGCCGCGCGCGCGAGTCGCAGGCCGGCCTGTCGGCCGACGCCGCGCAGGACAGCTATCGCCGCGGCCAGGGCATCGCGGCGGATCCGCGGACTCCCAAGGATGATTTCCTCGCGCGTCACCTTGCCGTCGAGCAGGCGGTCAGTGGCGCGCCGCTGGTGGCCGGCAACCGCGTCCGGCTGTTGGCCGACGGGCCCAGCACCTATCGCGCCATGCTGCAGTCCATTGCGCAGGCGCGCCGGTATGTGCACATGGAAACCTATATCTTCGACGATGATGCCGAAGGCGCGCGCTTTGCCGAGGCCTTGATCGCGGCGCGCAATCGCGGCGCCGAGGTGTCCTTGATGGTCGACGCGGTAGGGACCATCAAGACGCCCGATGCCTTGTTCCAGCGCCTGCGCGACGCGGGCGTGCAGGTGGCGATATTCAATCCGGTCAACCCGGCCAGCGGCCGCGCGGGCTGGTCGCCGAACCAGCGCAACCATCGCAAGGTGCTGGTGGTGGACGGCAAGGTCGGCTACCTGGGCGGCATCAACGTCAGCAGCGTCTACGAATCTTCGCCCGGGTCTGGATCAGGATCGGGATCAGGATCGGGATCAGGATCGGGATCGGGATCGGGATCGGGATCGGGAAGCGGCGCCGGCAAGGCCGACGCGCCCGCTGCGGCGGACGCCAAGGCGGCGCCATGGCGCGACACGCACCTGCGTATCGAGGGGCCAGCAGTGGCCCAGCTGGAGCAAGTCCTCCGCGCAGGTTGGGAATCCCAGTCCAAGGAACCGATCAAGGGCGGCGACTCGCAGGTGGCGCCACCAGCAGGCGCGACGACCGTGCGGATCCTGGCCAACCAGCCGGACCGCAGCGATGGCTACACCGTCTACCTGACGCTGATGTCGGCGTTTGAAAGCGCGCAGGAATACATCCACATCACCATGGCGTACTTCGTGCCGGACCCGGCCTTCATCGACGTCCTGACGGACGCGGCGCGGCGCGGCGTGGACGTGGCGCTGGTACTGCCCGGCTTCAGCGATTCCTCGCTGGTGTTCCATGCGGGACGGTCGCACTACACGGATCTGCTGGCGGCCGGCGTGAAGATCTACGAGCGGCGCGATGCGCTCCTGCATGCCAAGACCGCGGTGGTGGACGGCGTGTGGTCCACGGTGGGTTCCAGCAACCTGGATTGGCGCAGCTTCGCCCTGAACTACGAAATCAACGCGGTGGTGCTGGGGCCTGAATTCGCGGCGGAAATGGAGTCGCTGTTCCAGCGCGACGTCGCCGATGCGGTGCGGATCACGCCCGAGGCCTGGCAGGCCAGGGGCGTGGGAGACCGTTCGATGGAGTTCTTCTCGCGCATGTTCGAGCGCTGGTTGTAGCGCCAGGCGCCAACCGGCTCAGACTTGCGCGGCGGCCGGTGTGGAGTGGGCGGCGTGTTCTTGCGCCAAGGCCGTGGTGATGTCGTGGGTCGGCTGGAACGAACTGGCCTGGGCCATCGACCAGCCGGCGCGGAACACCTGGTGACGGAATTCGCCGCGCAGCAGTTCGCCGGGCGCCAGCTCCGGGAACAGCGCCGACAGCAGCCGGATTTCGCTGGACGAGATGCGGCGCGCAATATGGTGCGGACGGAGCTGGCCAGGGTGAGTCAGGCCGGCTGCCGCCAACAGTTCCGCCAGCGCATGCAGGGTGTTGCGGTGGAAGTTGGCCACGCGCTGCGCCTTGTCCGGCACCACCAGCGCGCGCTGCCGCAGCGGGTCTTGCGTGGTGACGCCGGTGGGGCATTTGCCGGTGTGGCAGGCCTGGGCCTGGATACAGCCGATGGCGAACATGAAGCCGCGCGCGGCGTTGCACCAGTCCGCGCCCATGGCCATGACGCGGGCCATGTCGAAGGCCGTGATGATCTTGCCGGACGCGCCCAGCTTGATGCGGTCGCGCAGGTTTACGCCGATCAGCGTGTTGTGTACCAGCCGCAGCGCTTCGCGCAGGGGCGTGCCGACGTGGTCCACGAATTCCACGGGCGCGGCGCCGGTGCCGCCTTCGGCCCCGTCCACCACGATGAAGTCCGGCGTGATGCCGGTTTCCAGCATGGCCTTGACGATGGCGAACCATTCCCAGGGGTGGCCCACGCAGAACTTGAAGCCCACCGGCTTGCCGCCGGACAACTCGCGCAGGCGCGCCACGAACTTCATCAAGCCGATGGGCGAGTCGAAGGCGGAATGGGTGGCCGGCGAATTACAGTCCTGCCAGGCCACGACGCCGCGCGCCTCGGCGATCTCGGGCGTGACCTTGCCCGCGGGCAGGATGCCGCCGTGGCCGGGCTTGGCGCCTTGCGACAGCTTGATCTCGATCATCTTGACCTGCGGCGTACAGGCATTCTTGACGAAGGCCTCTTCGGAGAACGCGCCGTGTTCATCGCGGCAGCCGAAGTAGCCCGAGCCGATATTCCAGACCAGGCTGCCGCCCGGCTGGCGATGGTAGCGGCTGATGCCGCCTTCGCCGGTGTCGTGCGCGAAGTTGCCCTGGCGGGCGCCCTCGTTCAGGGCCAGGACGGCATTGGCCGACAAGGCGCCGAAGCTCATGGCCGACACGTTGAACGCGGACATGGAGTACGGCTGCTTGCACTCGGGGCCGCCCACCGTGACGCGGAAGTCGGTGTCGGGGATTTGCGAGGGCGACATGGAATGGTTGATCCATTCGTAGCGGTCGCCGTAGACGTCTTCCTGGGTGCCGAAGGGGCGCTTGTCGATTTCGCGCTTGGCGCGCTGATAGACGATGGAACGCTGCGCGCGCGAGAACGGCGCGGCCTGCGTGTCGTCTTCCAGGAAGTATTGGCGGATCTCGGGCCGGATGAACTCGAACAGGAACCGCAGATTGCCCAGGACCGGATAGTTGCGCCGGATGGCGTGGCGGGTCTGCACCAGGTCATAGACGCCCAGCGCGCCCAGCAGCGCCAGCGGCACGGCCAGCCACAGCCACCAGAGCGAGCTGGTCGCGGCCAGGGTCGCGGTGACCGCGGCGCCGATCAGGGTCAACAAAAAAGCCGTGTAACGGCCGAAAAACCAGCTCATGTCCATCTCCGCATTTCGGGATGGAGCAACCATACACCAGGAGCCGTCCCCTCGTGCCGGGGGAAGGTCCTGGAATACTGTTTCTCAGCAGCTGGAAGCGGCCGGAGTCTTCTCGACCGCGAGGCCGAACGCCGGACGCAGGCGCACGCCCAGGGCGCTGCCGGCGAAGGCGGCAGGCAGCCACAGCCAGGCGTGCAGGCTGCCCGACAGGATGCCGCTGAAGTAGGCGCCGATATTGCAGCCGAAGGCCAGGCGCGAGCCGTAGCCCAGCAGCAGGCCGCCGATGACGGCGCCCACGAGCGAGCGGGTCGGCACCTTCCAGATGGGCGCGAACTTGCCGGCGGCGCTGGCGGCGGCAAGCGCGCCCAGCATCAGGCCGATGTCCATGACGGTGGTGACGTCCTGGCGCAGCGGCGCGGCCAGCGAGGGCTGCTTGGCCCAGTAGGCCCAGGTGGCCACGTCGCCGCCGAAGGCGTCCAGCGTCTTGGCGCCCCACAGCGCGAAGGCGGAGGTGATGCCCCAGGGGCGGCCGGCGAGCGCCAGCGTGGCGAAGTTCAGCACCACCAGCGCCACGCCGCCCCAGATCAGCGGCCAGGGACCTTGCAGCAAGGACGCCGGGCGCGCCGTGCGCGAGGCAGACGAGATCAGGTGGCCATGCCGGCGCTTTTCCAGCGCCGTGGTCGCCCATGCGATCAGCGCGAAGACGGCGAGGTTGATGGCCAGCGCGGGCGCCAGGCCCCACGTTTTGATCAGCGAGGTCGGCGCCAGTGCCGGCAGATTGGACCACCAGCCGAAGTTGGCCGTCGCGATGACCGAACCGACGATGAAAAACAGCAGTGTGACCACCATGCGGGTATTGCCCCCGCCCACGGCGAACAGCGTGCCCGAGGCGCAGCCGCCGCCCAGCTGCATGCCGATGCCGAACAGAAAGGCGCCCAGCAGGACCGAGACGCCAGGCGGCGACACGAAGCCGCTGACCGGTTGGCCGAACAGCGAGCCCGCCGCCAGAAAGGGGAAGAACAGCAGCACGCCCACGGCCAGCATCAGCATCTGCGCGCGCAGTCCGGCGCCGCGGCGGTCGGACACGAACACGCGCCAGGCTTGCGTGAAGCCGAAAGAGGCGTGGTACAGCGTTACGCCCAGCAGGGCGCCGATCACCCACAGCGCGCCCTGGCGCCAGCTGACGGTCTGGTTCAGGTAGAGCGCGCCCGCCAGCACCAGCAGCAAGGCGATCCAGAGCGGCTTGCGGTTGATCTGGATGGGCGGCAGGGCGGAAGACGGCAGGGGGAGGGTGGAAGCGTTGGTGCTCATGGGCGAGTCCCGGGGATCTGATGCGTAAGAAAGCAAAACGGGCGCGCGCAGGCACCCGTGTAGGTTTGAAAGTCTAAAGCGGCGCAAGCCTAACTCAAACCATCTATTAATGCCTTTTAAATAACTAAAAGTAATATAAAACCGCCTGGCCGCCTATTGCAGCCGCCACGCCAGCGCCGCCAAGGTCAGCAGCAGCACCGGCAAGGTCAGCACGATGCCGACCCTGAAGTAATAGCCCCAGGTGATGCGCAGGCCTTTGCGCGCCAGCACGTGCAGCCATAGCAGCGTTGCCAGGCTGCCGATGGGCGTGATCTTGGGGCCGAGATCGCTGCCGATGATGTTGGCGTAGATCATGGCATCCTTCACCGCGCCGGTGGCGCTGGTGTCCGCGATCGACAGCGCGCCCACGAGCACGGTGGGCAGGTTGTTCATGATGGACGACAGAAAGGCGGTGATCAGGCCCGTGCCCATCGCCGCGCCCCACACGCCATATTCCGCGCAACGGTCCAGCACCTGCGCCAGGTGCGCGGTCAGGCCGGCGTTGCGCAGGCCGTACACCACCAGGTACATGCCCAGCGAGAAGACCACGATGTGCCACGGGGCCTCGCGCATGATGCGCCGCGTGCCGACGATATGCTGCCGCCCGGCGATCAGCAGCAGGCCCAGCGCCCCGACGGCGGCGATGGCGCTAACCGGGATGCCCATGGGTTCCAGGATGAAAAAGCCCGCCAGCAGCAGCGCCAGCACGATCCAGCCGGCGCGGAACGTGGTCAGGTCGCGGATCGCGGAAGCGGGCGCGGGCAGTTGGCTTACGTCATAGCGCGGCGGAATGCTGCGGTGGAAGAACAGCAACAGCACCGCCAGGGTCGATGCCACGGCCATCAGGTTCACCGGCAGCATCACCGACGCGTACTCGCCGAAGCCGATGTTGAAAAAGTCGGCCGAGACGATGTTGACCAGGTTGGACACGATCAGCGCAATGCTGCCTGTGTCCGCGATGAAGCCCGCGGCCATCACGAAGGCCAGCGAAGCGCCGGGGCCGAAGCCCAGCGCCACCAGCATTTCCATGACGATGGGCGTGAGGATCAGCGCCGCGCCGTCGTTGGCGAACAGTGCGGAAACGGCCGCGCCCAGCAGCACGATCAGGACGAACAGCAGCCGGCCCCGGCCGCCGCCCCAGCGCGCCACGTGCAGCGCCGACCATTCGAAGAAGCCGGCCTCGTCCAGGATCAGGCTGGTAACGATGATGGCGATGAAGGTGGCGGTGGCGTTCCAGACGATGCGCCAGACATCCGCGATGTCGGCCGGGTGGACCACCCCCGTGGCCAGCGCGAGCGCGGCGCCCAGCACGGCGCTCCAGCCTATCGACAGGCCCCTGGGCTGCCAGATGACCAGGGTGATGGTGAGTACGAAAATGGCGGCGGCGAGCAGCATGGTGAAAGGCGTCAGGAAAGCGGATGGGCGCTGATCCAGGCGACCAGCAGGCTGACAGTCAGCACCGACGCCACCGTGGAGACCAGGATGGCGCGCGAGGTCACGCGGGCGTCGCGGCCGTACATCTGCGCCAGCATGAAAGGCCCTGTGCCGATCGGCAGCGCGCTCATCAGCACCGCGGTCCAGGCCCATACCGGCGGCATGGTGAAGACATAGAACGCCAGCACGGCCGTGACAGCGGGCTGCAGCAAGAGCTTGCCGGTGACCAGGCGCATGACGCCCGGCCCCGAGCTGGACGTCTCCGTCTGCGCCAGGAACAGGCCTATGGTGACGAGCGCGCAGGGGCTGGCGGACGCGCCCAGCAAGGCCACGTAGCGGTCCACGCCCTCCGGCAGGGCGAGCCCGGTGAAGGCCCAGGCCAGGCCCAGCAGCGGCGCCGCCAGCAGCGGATTGCGCAGCAGCGCGCGCCCGACCTTGAGCAGCGTGGAGGGCAGGTTGGGCGTCTGCTGGCGGTCGAACTCGATCAGGGCGATGGCGCAGCCGAACAGCACGCTGGCGGTGAGCAGGGTGGTGAAAGTGGCGGGCGCCATGCTGTCGGGGCCGAACAGCGCCAGGCACAGCGGAATGCCCATATAGCCGGCGTTGGCGTAGGACGCGGCCAGACCCTGGATGCCGCGGTCGGTCAATGCGCGCTGCGTGCGGCGCGCGCCGGCAAAAGAGACCAGGAACGTGACCGCGATGCCGCCCGCGAAGGCGCCCACGAAACCCCAATGCGCCATGTGCGCCAGGTCCACTTGCGTCATGGCGCGGAACAGCAGCGCGGGCAGCGACAGATAGACGACGTAGCGATTCAGGGCGTCGGTGGCGCCGGAACCCAGGATGCGCCAGCGCGCGGCGAGCCAGCCAGTCAGGATCAGCGCGAAGACTGGCAGGGCGGAGGTAATGACGGCGTTCATGGACAGGGACCTGGAGGGGCGCTCATTCTACTTGGGCGACGCTTGTGCCGTGCGCGTCACCAGCAGGATGCCCAGCGCCGCCAGCGCCATGCCGGGCCAGGCCAGCGCGGGGATGGCTTCGCCCAGGATGATCAGCGCGATGACGGCCGTGCAAGGCGGTACCAGGAAGAACAGCGCGGACACGCGCGAGGCCTCGCCGTAGCGGATCATGGTCAATAGCAAGGTGATGGCCACCAGCGAATTGCCCACGACCAGATAAGCCAGCGAACCCAGCAAGGGGCCGGTCCACTCGATGTGCATCGGCTCCAGCCAGAACGCCAACGGCGCGGTGGCGATCAGGCCGACCGCGTACTGCACCATATTGGAGGTGACGGGATGCGTTTGCACGCCGTAGCGCTTTTCATACAGGGTGCCCCCAGTGATGCAGAGCAGGGCGCAGATGGCGAACGCCAAGCCTAGCGGCGAGAGCACGTCGATCGAGGCCTTGGCGATGATCACCAGCGCGGCGCCCGATACCCCCAGGCCCAGGCCGGCCCAGCGGCGGGCATCGACTTTCTCGTGCGCGATCGCCGGCGCCAGCAGGCCGATCAGGATAGGCTGCAGTGAGGTGATCAGCGCCACGGCGCCGGCCGACATGCCCTGTTTGAGCGACAGGTAGGTGAAACAGAAGTAGCCTGCCTGCAACAGCAGCCCGACCATCGCCAGATGGCCCCAGGCGCTGGCGCCGCGCGGCAGCGGCGGGCGCAGAACCAGCATGAACGGCGCAAGAATCAGCACCACGCAGGCATAGCGCAAGGCCAGGAACGTCATGGGGTCGGCATAGGCCAGACCCACTTTGAGCACGACGAAACCGCTGGACCAGAGAAGCAGGAAGAGCGCGGGCGCGGCTTTCAACCAGGCGGGGGGAGCGGCAGGCGGCATGTGGCGGAACATGGACGACGTGGGCAAGCCGCGATCGTACCCCCTTTTGGCACTTGTTCATCCCTGCCTAAAATGAGGCGTAGGATTCTTTTATTCATTTGCTGCACGCGAGGGATGGACATGTCGACCAACAAACAAGCTACGGTGCGTATCGCCCTGGGAACCTGGGACCGTTTGCGCGACGACGCATATTCGGTGCGTCACGAGGTGTTCGTCGTCGAACAGAAAGTGCCACCCGAAGTCGAGCTGGACGACGACGACGCCGTGTCGGTGCACGCCGTGGCCTACGGCCCGGACGGCACGCCGATGGGTACAGGCCGGCTTTTGCCCGACGGCCACATCGGCCGCATGGCGGTCCACAAGAAGGCGCGGGGCATGGGCGTCGGCAGCCAGTTGCTGGACGCGTTGATCAAACAAGGCCATGGCGACGGCCATCGCATGCTGGTGCTGCACGCGCAGACGCATGCGGCGGGCTTCTACCAGGCGCACGGTTTCAATGTGGAAGGCGAGGAATTCGTCGAGGCCGGTATTCCGCACGTGGTCATGACGCATGTGCTGAAGTAGGGCAGTCCCGCCCGGCTCAAGAAAATTGCGAGCCGGGCAAGCAAAATGGGCCCGACAAAGAAAAAACCCCGGACGCTTACGCGTTCGGGGTTTTTTTGGCGCATCACGCAGGTACCTCGTGATGTAATAATTGGTGCCCAGGAGAGGACTCGAACCTCCACACCTTGCGGCACACGGACCTGAACCGTGCGCGTCTACCAATTCCGCCACCTGGGCGCTGATGCTTTACTTGTTGCTTCGCTTTCGCGTTGTTTCTTGTTCAGCAGCAGAGGAATGAGATTATGCACACTTTTTTAGAAGTGTGCAAGTCGTGTGGGGTTTTTTTCATATTTTTTGCTGCCGGGCCGCTTTCGAACATTCGATATAGTGTCGCCCCATGTCCCGTACCCTTTGCACGCGTTGCCTGCGTCCTCTATCGCACTGTCTGTGCGCGCTGATTCCCTCGCTTTCCTGCCGTACTCGAGTCGTGGTGCTGCAGCATCCCAGCGAGGCGCGTCATGCCTTGAACACCGCAAGATTGGCCGTGCTGGGATTGGCGGGCGCGCAACGCGTGGTGGGCGAATATTTTTCAGAAGACGACTGGGCGTTGCCCGGCCACCTGCCTCGCTTGCTGTTTCCCGGCGAGGGCGCCGAGGAGTTGGTGCCTGGCTACGGGCAGGATCTCGGCGCGCCCATCAGATTGATCGTGCCCGACGGCACCTGGGGGCATGCGCGCAAGCTGCTGCATATCAATCCTGCGCTTGCCGCTTTGCCGCGCGTGATGTTGCCTGCGGGACTATCCACGCGCTATCGCGTGCGCCATGCCGATGTGGCAGGTGCGTTGTCCACGATAGAGGCCGTGACGCATGCCTTGAACGCCATCGAGGCGCCGATGAATTTCGATGCGCTGCTGCGGCCTTTCGAGGCATTGATCGATGGCCAGATCGAAGGCATGGGCGCCGACCTGTACGCACGGCATCATTTGAACCGCAAAGTGCCTTGGCGTTGAAGGGCGGGGTTTGCAAGGCGCAAAGCAAAAGCCCCGGAAATCTTGCGATTTCCGGGGCTTTTTAGCCGTTGCCATCAAGACTGGCTTGCATAGTCTTGATTAAAATTCCGTGGTGCCCAGGAGAGGACTCGAACCTCCACACCTTGCGGCACACGGACCTGAACCGTGCGCGTCTACCAATTCCGCCACCTGGGCACTGAGAGATACTGTCAGAAGTATGTGATACGCTGCCGCCCTAGTTGCATCGCTTCAGTTAAAACACATTAACTAAAGCATGCTTCCAAAGTGCAGTTGGTTCTACAATACGGTTTTAAGCAACTTGCTTTTCAACCCCGGCTGGGCTTTAAACTTCCCAACCTTCTGACCATTTTCTGCTTCAGTGTTCAGCCTTGGGCGAACCACAGAAGCTGCGCATTATATACGGAAATTTTAGCTTTGGCAAAACGATCGAATAACGAATCGAATAACAACAGATCAACACCCTTGCCCGAAGCGCCGCCGGACTTCGATCCTGATGTCCCGTCCCGTGAAGCCATCCTGAAAGCGCTGCGCGCCGCAGGCTCGCCGCTGTCTCCGGTGGAACTGGCCGAACGCATGGGCGTCGAGCGCGCCGCGACGATGGTGGGATTTGAGCGCCGCCTGGGCGCCATGGAGCGCGACGGGCAATTGATGCCCAATCGCAAGGGCGTGTTGCTGCTGGCCACCAAACTGGACTTCGTTGCCGGCAAGGTGCTGGGGCATCGCGACGGCTTCGGCTTCCTGCTGCGCGATGATGGCGGGCCCGATCTGTTCCTGTCGCCGCGCGAAATGCTCAAGGTGCTGCATGGCGATCGCGTGCTGGTCAAGCCTGCCGGCGAATACCGCGGCAAGCCTGAAGGCACCATCGTCGAAGTCATCGAACGCCGCACCAACAAGCTGGTGGGGCGCTTTCTGCACGAACACGGCCTGTCCATCGTCGTTCCCGAGGACCAGCGCATCAAGCACGACATCCTGATTCCGCCCAGCGATACCAACGGCGCCCAGCACGGGCAGGTGGTCGCGGTTGAAATCATGGAACAGCCCACGCGCCACACGCAGCCGCTGGGCCGCGTGGCCGAGGTGCTGGGCGAGATCGACGATCCCGGCATGGAAATCGAGATCGCGGTGCGCAAGTTCGACGTGCCGGTCGAATTCTCGGAGGCCGCGCGTAAGCAGGCGGCGCGCCTGCCGGATGTGGTCAAGAAGACCGACCTGAAAGACCGCGTAGATCTGCGCGACGTGCCGCTCATAACCATCGACGGCGAGGACGCGCGCGACTTCGACGATGCCGTTTACTGTGAACCCGTGGAACTGGGCACGGGCCAGCGCAAGCGTCCGGGCTGGCGCCTGCTGGTGGCCATTGCCGACGTGAGCCACTACGTGCGTCCGGGCGACGCGCTGGACGACGACGCGATCGAACGCGGCACCAGCGTGTACTTCCCCCGGCGGGTCATCCCGATGCTGCCGGAGTCGCTGTCCAACGGCCTGTGTTCGCTGAACCCGGACGTCGACCGCCTGGTGCTGGTCTGCGACATGGTCATCCCGGCCAGCGGCGCCAAGGCGGGTACGGTCACGGCCTACCAGTTCTATAACGCGGTCATGCATTCGCATGCGCGCACCACCTATACGAACATCTGGGCCGCCTTGCAGCAACCCGGCGGCCCGGCGGCGCATGCCATGCGCAGCGTCATGCCTCAGGTCCAGCATCTGTACGAGCTCTATCAATTGCTGGCGCAAGGGCGCAAGAAGCGCGGCGCCATCGACTTCGATACGGTCGAGACCAAGATCGTCTGCAACGAGCTCGGCCGCATCGAGCAGATCGTGCCGTCGGTGCGCAACGATGCCCACAAGCTGATCGAGGAATGCATGCTGGCCGCCAATACCTGCGCGGCCGACTTCATGACCCGCAGCAAGCATCCCGGCCTGTACCGCATCCACGAAGGGCCCACCCCCGAGCGCCTGCAATCGCTGCGCGAATTCCTGCGCACCATGGGCCTGTCGCTGGGCGGGGGCGAGACGCCCACGGCCAAGGACTACGGCGACTTCCTGGATTCGGTGCGCGGACGTCCCGACTATCAGCTGCTGCAGACCATGTGCCTGCGCTCCATGCAGCAGGCGGTCTACAGCCCCGACAATATGGGCCACTTCGGCCTGTCCTATCCTGGCTACAGCCACTTCACCTCGCCCATCCGCCGCTATCCCGACCTGCTGACGCACCGTGTCATCAAGGCGTTGCTGGCCGGCCAGCGGTATGTGCCCAGCCTGGAAGACCAGCCTGTGGTGATAGGCCGTACGCAGCGCGAGCACGAACACGCCATCTGGGAAAAGATGGGCCTGGTCCTGTCCGCCAGCGAGCGCCGCGCCGACGAGGCGTCGCGTGACGTCGAGGCCTGGCTCAAGTGCTGGTTCGTCAAGGAACGCGTGGGCGAGGACTTCAGCGGCACCGTCACCGGCGTCGCCAGCTTCGGCATCTTCGTCACGCTGGACACGCTGCACGTCGAAGGGCTGGTGCATGTTTCCGAGCTGGGCGGCGAGTACTTCCAGTTCAACGACGCCCTGCACGAGCTGCGCGGCGAGCGCACCGGCATGCGCTACCGCCTGACCGACAAGGTTCAGGTCCAGGTCTCGCGCGTGGACCTGGAGGCCCGCCGCATCGAGTTCCGCCTGGTGCAAGGTACGAGCTTCGACGCTCTGCGCAAGGCCTCGGCCCGCGGGCCGGACGAGCCGTCGCGCCGCGTGAAGAAGGCGGCCTCGCCCAAGCCCGCCGCCCTGAAGGGCCAGACCGCCAAGGAGCGGCGCGCCGAAGCCAAGAAGGCCAGCAAGCCGCCCAGGGCGCCCAAGGCGTCCAAGCGCGCCGCGCCGGCCAAGAAGGCCGCGCACAAGCGCCACTGATGCTTCTTTATGGCCAGGCCGTCGTTTGGCGGCCGAGCCATAAGGGGTAACATTGCATCTATGCCCGGCTTGGTCCGGTGGCCCGCCCCGCTCTGGGGCGGGTATTCGTTTATCTAAAGGTATTGCATTTATGGCGTCGACCCAAGTCCTGGCCGGGTTTCACGCGGTTGTTGCGCGGCTGCGCCACGCGCCCGACTCGATCAAGGAAATCTATGTAGAGGCATCGCGCCGCGACAAGCGGATGCAGACGTTCATCGAGCAGGCCGAGAAAGCGGGCTGCCGCCTGCATCCGGTCCCCATGGAGCGCCTGGACGGCTTGTCCCGCGGCACTCGCCACCAGGGCGTGGTGGCGCTGGCCGAAGAACGCCAATTGGCGGTGGACGTGGACGAAGTTCTCGACGTCATCGAAGGTCCGCCGCTACTGCTGATACTCGATGGCGTGACCGATCCGCACAACCTGGGCGCCTGCCTGCGTACCGCCGACGCCGCTGGCGTGCACGCGGTCATCGCCCCTCGCGACCGGGCCGTTGGCCTGAACGCGACCGTGCAACGCGTGGCTTGCGGCGCCGCCGACACGGTGCCCTATCTGATGGTGACCAACCTGGCGCGCACCATGCGCAGCCTGAAGGACCGCGGCGTGTGGCTGGTGGGTACCGACGACCAGGCGACCGACAGCATGCACCAGATCGATGCGCGCCAGCCCATGGCCTGGGTCATGGGGGCGGAAGGCGAGGGCATGCGCCGCCTGACGCGGGAAACCTGCGACCAGTTGGTGAACATCCCCATGCTGGGTTCGGTGGAAAGCCTGAACGTCAGCGTGGCCAGCGCCGTCTGCCTATACGAAACCGTGCGTCAGCGCCGTTCCTGATCCATCCGTCTTGCCTATCCTGTAGACCACATCCTCTTCGCGTCAGCCCATCATGCACCAGAACGGCTTTACCACCACCATCCTCCATTCCGACCGCAAGCAATCCGTCGAGCACGGAGCGGTGCACAAGCCCATGCATCCGTCCTCGGAGTTCGCTTACGAAGACGCCCGCGAGCTGGCTGCGGTCTTCCAAGGCAAAGCTGGCTTTACCTACGCCCGCCAGGGCACGCCCACCACCACTGCGCTGGAGGCCAAGGTCAACCAGATGGAAGGCGGCAAGGGCACGGTCAGCTTCGCGACCGGCATGGCTGCGCTGGCCGCGATCTTCACCACGCTGCTGCGCCGCGGCGACCACCTGGTATCCAGCCAGTTCGTGTTCGGCAACACCAACAGCCTGCTGGGCACGCTGCTGGAACTGGGCATCGAGATCACCTTCGTGGACGCGACCGATTCGTCGCAGGTGCGCGCGGCGATCCAGCCCAATACCCGCATGGTCTTCACCGAAACCATCGCCAATCCGGGCACGCAAGTTGCCGACCTGGCGGTGATCGGCGAGATCTGCCGCGAGAAGGGCCTGGTCTACGTGGTCGACAATACCTTGACCACGCCGTGGATGTTCCGGCCGGCCTCGGTCGGCGCGTCGCTGGTGATGAACTCGCTGTCCAAGTACATCGGCGGCCATGGCAATGCCTTGGGCGGGGCCGTGACGGACACTGGCTTGTACGATTGGTCGGATGACTCGAACATCTACGAGGCCTATCGCAAGGGCGCGCCCACTAGTTGGGGCCTTACGCAGATCAAGAAGAAGGGTCTGCGCGACATGGGCGGCACCCTGGCGGCCGAGCCCGCGCACCGCATCGCGGTGGGCGCCGAGACGCTGGCCCTGCGCATGGCCAAGCATTGCGCCAACGCGCTGGCGCTGGCGCGCTTCCTGGAAGAGCATCCCGGCGTGGCCAGGGTGCATTACCCCGGGCTGGCCAGCCACCCGCAACATGCGCGCGCGGCGGCGCTGTTCGGTTCGCGCTTCGGCGGGCTGCTCGGCGTGGAACTGGCCGATGGGGTGGATTGCTTCGATTTCCTGAACCGCCTGCGCATCGTGTTGATGGCGACTCACCTGGGCGATACGCGCAGCCTGGCGCTGCCCGCCGCCCACACCATCTATTACGAGATGGGCGCCGAGCGCCGCAAGCAGATGGGCATCGCGGACAGTCTCATCCGGGTGTCCGTGGGCATCGAAGACGAAGCCGATCTGCTGTTTGATTTCGATCAGGCGCTCAACGGCTGCCTGCAGGGATAATGCGGCACGCGCGCGGCCGGTGGCTGGCCGCGCCTGCAACGCCATCGGGATAGTGCCCATGCTTATACAGATCGCAGAAGTTTTTACGCCTGAAGAGGCGGCCGAGATCCGGCGCCGCCTGGACGCCGCCGATTGGGTCGACGGCAAAGTCACGGCCGGGCATCAGTCGGCCGAGGTCAAGCGCAACCGCCAATTGCCGGAGCAGCACCCCTTGGCGCAGGAGCTGGGCAACCTGATCCTGCAACGCCTGGCGGTCAACAACCTGTTCATGTCGGCCGCGTTGCCGCGCAAGATCTTTCCGCCTTTGTTCAATCGCTACGAGGGCGGCGAGTCCTTCGGCTATCACGTGGACAACGCCGTGCGCGGCATTGCCGGCACGGCCGAACGCGTGCGTACCGACCTGTCGGCCACCTTGTTCTTCTCCGAGCCCGACTCCTACGATGGCGGCGAACTGGTCATCGACGATACCTATGGCCCGCGCGCGGTGAAGCTGCCCGCCGGGCACATGGTGCTGTATCCCAGCACCAGCCTGCACAAGGTGAATCCGGTGGCGCGCGGCGCGCGCGTGTCGTCCTTTTTCTGGATGCAGAGCCTGGTGCGCGAAGACAGCCAGCGCGCGCTGTTGCTGGACATGGACGTGGCCATACAGCGCTTGAACCAGGACGCCGCAGGGCATCCTTCCATCGTGCAGCTCACCGGCATCTATCACAATTTGCTGCGTCGATGGGCCGAGGTCTGACGCAAGTTAACTATCGCGTTCGGGGGTGTCGCGCAAATCCCGAAATGCGTGTTTCTGTTTATTGCGAAAAGGTCTAAAAGCTAGTATTGGCGCGGGTTGTGGTGAGGTTTTCGCTTGACAGCCGCGCCACGCCAAGGCCTAATACACGTCTGCGTCGCTGACGATTTGAAGGCAATTTGCCATTGAATCCAAGCGGCGCAGCAGTTTAAAAGTTGTGCTTCGCAGCGCAAGAAAAAAGTTTATCCACTGTCTGTTCGTCGTTTGTCGGGTCTTGCGTCTTCAGCGGCGTCCATCATGACGGCCGTGAACTGCACTACCGGCAGACTCAATACCTTGTGAGGGGTACACCTGAATGAACAAAACCGAACTCATCGATCACATCGCCAGCAAGGCTGACATCTCCAAGGCTGCCGCTGGTCGTTCGCTCGACGCCCTGATCGGTGCCGTCAAGACCACCCTGAAGAAGGGCGGTACGGTTACGTTGGTTGGCTTTGGCACGTTCGCTGTGTCGGCTCGCGCCGCTCGCACCGGCCGTAATCCGCGCACCGGCGAAACTATCAAGATCAAGAAGGCCAAGGTGCCGAAGTTCCGTCCGGGCAAGGCCCTGAAGGACGCCGTCAACTAATGGACGGCGGGCGGATCGCAGGCGCAGACCTGGCGATTTGCCCACAAGTGCGCGGTCCGGTATACTCCGGCCCGCGTATTGCTTTTGAGTGCCCCGGTTGGCAGTTGCTTGTACGGATTTTTCGCGAATTTCGTCTTGAGGCTGCATCAAAATGGGTGCTTAGCTCAGTTGGTAGAGCGGCGCCCTTACAAGGCGTAGGTCACAGGTTCGACCCCTGTAGCACCCACCAAAAGCTCCGATATGCGCTCCACACAAAACCCGCACACGTCATGGTGGCGGGTTTTTTGTTTTGGGTTTTGTTCTTCATTGACTGAGCTGGCTTGCAT
The DNA here is from genome assembly GCF_059760445.1 of Achromobacter sp. D7-1. NCBI lineage: Bacteria > Pseudomonadati > Pseudomonadota > Betaproteobacteria > Burkholderiales > Alcaligenaceae > Achromobacter > Achromobacter sp. D7-1. The sequence goes on from NZ_JCBAMT010000043.1 coordinate 42,536, forward strand.
TGCTCGGGCGCATTGATCCAGGTCAGAAATGTAGGACCGGATCAGATGAAATAGGACGTGCGAATCATTCGCATTTAAGATATTATTGTGGGCTTGTACCGGTCAGCAGCCGTCGCCATTGCGTGTGCGTCTTTTACTGGCTGGCCGGATAAGTCAATGCACTCTGGCTGATTCATGCCTAGTTTTCAACGCGGTTGGAATTCTTCTTCGCGCTCTTCATTCGGTATACGCGCAGGCGCTGGCCTGACGGTCCTGGCGCTGCATGCGGCAGTGATAGGAGCCATCTTCATGGCGCCCGAGAATCGTCCTGAACTCGAGGAACCGGAAGCCATCATGGTGAGCGTGGTGGATGCGCCCATTCCCCAGATCGCCAAGGCCGAACCCACTCCCGAAGAGCCGCAACCGGTGACGGAAACGCCGCCCGAGCCGCAACCCGAGATTGAACCGGAACCCGAGCCTGAGCCCGAACTCAAGCCCGAGCCGGAGCCTGAACCCGAACCGGAGCCGGTGGTTGAAAAGCCGCCGATGCCGGCGCCCAAGCCCAAACCCAAGCCGCCACCCAAGCCTAAGCCCAAGCCGGAGCCCAAGCAGGACGTCAAGGTCGAGCCCAAGCCGGACGCGCCGAAGGCGCCGCCCAGCGGCGCGCCCGAAGGCACCCAGGCGCCGCAAGGGCCGCAGCAGGGACCGCCGCCCGACCAACCGGTGCTGGTTTCCAGCATCGAGTTCCAGGGCGCGCGTCCCATGCCCAATTACCCGATGGCCTCGCGCCGCATGCGGGAAGAGGGCCGGGTGGTGGTGCTGGTCGAGATCAACACCCAGGGGCTGGTCGAGCGGGCAACCATCGACGCTTCCTCGGGCTTTCCGCGCCTGGACGAGTCGGCGCTGGCAGCCGCCCGCAAGGGCCGTTTCAAACCGTATACCCGTAACGGCGTGGCCTATCCCGCCAAAGCCAAAATTCCGTTCGATTTCGTAATGAGGAACTGAGATGTCCAACGCACTGCATAGCGCCACCCTGGTGGCGCAGGCGACCACCAGCCCGGCAGCGCCGGCTGCCGCCGCTGCTGCGCCTGCCGCGGCTGCGGCCGCGCCCGCCGCCCAACAAGCCGCCTCGACCGTCGGCGCCGTGGCTCAGCAAGCCGCTGGCGCTGTCCAGCAGTCGGCCGACACGCTGCAAGGCGCCGCCGCCGCGCTGCCCTCGGCGCTGCCTGCCGCGCCGGCTCCCATCGCGGTCCCCGACATGGGTTTCATGCACTTCATTGCGCAGAGCGACTTTGTCGGCAAGAGCCTGTTCATCATCCTGATCCTGATGTCGCTGGTGACCTGGTACCTGATCCTGGTCAAGGTGGCCAGCAACGTCAGCATGCGCAAGCGCTCGGCGGACTTCCTGAACAAGTTCTGGAACGCCAGCTCGCTCGAGCAGGTGGAAAACGAAATCGTCACGCACGGCGCGCGCGATCCGTTCTCGCACTTGGCCAGCCATGCCATGCATGCGCAGGCGCATCACAACAAGTTCGGCGCGACCAAGCTGGAAGAAGCCGGGAGCAATACCGATTTCGTCACGCGCACCATGCGCAAGGTGATCGACGAAGAAACCGCCAAGCTGGAAAACGGCCTGACGGTGCTGGCGTCGGTCGGTTCGACGGCGCCGTTCGTGGGCCTGTTCGGTACGGTCTGGGGCGTGTACCATGCCCTGGTCGGCATCGGCCTGTCCGATGGCGTGACCATCAACCGCATCGCTGGTCCGGTGGGCGAAGCGCTGATCATGACGGGCCTGGGCCTGGCGGTCGCCATTCCCGCGGTGCTGGCCTACAACACCTTCGTGCGCAACAACCGCGTGTTCCTGTCGCGCCTGGATGCCTTCGCGCATGATCTGTTCGCGTTCCTGACCACCGGCCAGCAAGTTGCGCTGTCCGACGGCAAGGTGCGCGCCCTGCGCCGCCAGAACGGCAACGGCGCTGCGGCTCAACGCGGGAGCGAATAATGGCCTTTGGCAGCTTCGAGGGCAAAGGGTCCGGAAGCCACACGGTTTCCGAGATCAACATGGTGCCCCTGATCGACGTGATGCTGGTGCTGCTGGTGATCTTCATCATCACCGCGCCGCTGCTGGCGCACTCGATCAAGATCAACATGCCCCAGGTGGCCGCCGAGCAGATCGAGGAAGAGCCCAAGACCGTCGACCTGGCCATCGATGCCAGCGGCGCGTTGTTCTGGGACGAGAAGCCGGTCAATATCGACGACCTGCCCAACCGCTTCAAGTCGATCGCCGGCACCAAGCCGCAACCCGAGATCCGCATCCGCGCGGACCAGAACACCCGCTACGAAACGCTGGCCAAGGTCATGGCTTCGGCGCGCCGTTCGGGCATGACGCGCATCGGGTTCGTCACCACGCCTCCTTCGGGCGGCGCCGCGGGCGGGGCAACCCCCGCCGCAGCCGGAGCCGCCCCGGCTCCGTCCGCACCTTGAACGCTTCCCGGCCCCGGGGCGTATTTCACGCCCCGTTCCGGCCGGGATCGCGCTAGAATCGCCGCATGCGAGTTCTGGTAATCGAAGACGACACCACCCTGGGCCACGCGCTCCAGGAATTTCTGGCCGACCAAGGCTATGCGGTCGACTGGCTGACCGAGGGCGACCGGGTTCTGGGCGCCTTGGCAGGTCAGCCCTACGACCTGATGCTGCTCGACCTCAACCTCCCCGGTATGAGCGGACTGGACGTGCTGCGGCAGTTGCGGCAGGACGGCAACCAGGTCCCCGTGCTGATTCTCACCGCCCGCGATGGCATCGAGGACCGCGTCGCCGGCCTGGATGCTGGGGCCGATGATTACGTCACCAAACCTTTCGAACTGCCCGAGCTGGCGGCGCGCGTGCGCGCCTTCGGCCGGCGCCGTGCCGGCCAGGCGCAGCCCCTGATCGAAGTCGGACCGCTGGTGTTCGACACCGTCGGCCGCGAAGTCCGCGCCAATGGCCAGCGCTTGTCCCTGTCGGTGCGCGAACTTTCTGTCCTGGAAATGCTGATGGCCCGCGTCGGCCGCGTCGTGACCAAGCGCCAGATCGTGAACTCGCTTTCGGCCTGGGATGCCGACTTCAGCGAAAACGCCGTCGAAGTCTATGTGTACCGCCTGCGCAAGCGCCTGGAAGGCACGGGCGCCAGCATTCAGACGGTACGCGGCTTTGGCTACATGCTGGATGTGGAAACGGCCTGACGGGCCGGCCTCGGCCGGATCGCGCCGGCCGAGCGCATCCATACGCCTGGGCGAGGGTATTGCGTCATGATGCAGGAACGCGCTCCTACCTCTACTCCGGCTTCTCGCCCCTTGCTTCCCTCTCGTTCGCTGGCGCGGCATCTGGTCATTCGCCTGATGCCGCCGATCCTGCTGCTGGTCCTGCTGGACCTGGCAGCCACCTGGGTCATCACGCACAAGATCGACATGTCGCTCTGGATGCTGGAAGATTTCTTCTGGTTGATGGTGGTGGGGCAGATCGCGCTGATTGCGCTGTTCACCTGGGTGGTGGTGCAGGGCGTGCGCTCGGGGCTGCGTTCGGTCAATCATCTGTCTGAGGAGATCAGGCAACGCTCCATCGACGACATGCAGCCGCTGGAAGTGGCCGGCGTGCCGGTCGAAATCGAGCCGCTGGTGACGCACACCAATGACTTGCTGTTGCGCCTGGACGCCTCGCTGGCGGCGCAGCGCCGCTTCATCGGCCATGCGGCGCACCAGTTGCGCACGCCCTTGTCCGGCCTGCGGCTGGAGTCCGAACTGATGCTGGCGCGTCCCTTGCCCGACGACGTGCGGGCGCGGGCGGAACGCATCAAGGCCGTCAGCGACCGCATGATCCGCCTGGGGCAGCAACTGCTGGTGCTGGCGCGCGCCGATCCCAACGCCCGCCCGCAAGACAGTTTCGTGCGCATCGACCTGTGCGAATGGGTGCGCGCGAACGGCGCGGAGTGGTTTCCGCGGGTGCGCGAGGCGCACTACGAGCTGGATCTGGTGGCGCCCGATGCGCCGATCTGGATCGACGCCGATCCCTTGCTGTTGGCCGAGCTGCTGGGCAATCTCATCGACAACGCGCTGCGCTATGGCAACAAGACCGGCCGCATCACGCTGATCGTCGGCGCCAATCCGCCTTCGCTGACCGTGGAGGACGACGGACCTGGCATTTCTCCGGATGAGCGCGAACGCGTGTTCGAAGCCTTCTACCGCTCGCCCACGGCTACCGCGGGCGGGTCGGGCCTGGGGTTGGCCATCGTGCGGGAAATCGCGCATGCGCATGGCGCCTGGTGGAAGCTCACCAGCCGCCCGGACTTTTCAGGAACACGGCTTTCCGTCGTGTTTCCCGGCCCCCGCAAGGGAGCCCAACTCACTCGTCAAGAACCTACATCATGAGCCAAGGTTCGGCCAGCGTTCCTTCGTCGTCCAATGGGCATGCACTCGGCGGACACGCGCCGTCGTCGCGCGCGGCTCTCATCATGGGGGCGCTGGGTGTGGTGTATGGCGATATCGGCACCAGCCCTCTGTATACGCTGCGGGCCTGCTTGACGGGACTGAGCGTGCACACCGATCTGGAGCCGGCCCACCTGCTGGGCGTGCTGTCCATCTTGTTCTGGATGCTGATGGTGGTGGTGTCGTTCAAGTACGTGACCCTGGTGCTGCGTGCCGACAACCGTGGCGAGGGCGGCACGCTGGCCTTGCTGGAATTGGCGGTGCGCGGGCGCGAAGGCAAGCTGCGCTGGGTGTTGATCGTGTTGGGGATCTTTGGCGCGGCGCTGTTCTATGGCGACAGCATGATCACGCCGGCGATCTCGGTGCTGTCGGCGCTGGAAGGGATAGGTATCGTGTCGCATCAGCTGGATGCCTGGGTGGTGCCGTTGGCGCTGGTGGTGCTGATCGCTCTGTTCGCGATCCAGTCGCACGGCACGGGCGCCATGGGCAAACTGTTCGGTCCGGTGATGCTGCTATGGTTCGGCACGTTGGCGGCGCTGGGCGGGTGGCAGATCTGGCAGACCCCGGAAGTGCTGCGGGCGTTGAATCCGATGTGGGGGCTGCGCTTCATCGTCGAGTTTCCGTGGATCAGTTTCGTGCTGCTGGGGGCGGTGGTGCTGGCCCTGACCGGCGCCGAGGCGCTGTATGCCGACATGGGCCACTTCGGTCGTCCGGCGATCCGCCGCGCCTGGTTCAGCATGGTGCTGCCGGCCTTGACGCTGTGTTATTTCGGCCAGGGCGCGCTGCTGCTGCGCGATCCGACGGCGATACGCAATCCGTTCTTCATGATGGCGCCGGAATGGGGGCTGGCTCCGCTCGTGGCGCTGGCGACCATCGCGACCATCGTGGCGTCGCAGGCGGTGATTTCCGGGGCTTACTCGGTCACGCGGCAGGCGGTGCAACTGGGCTTCTGGCCGCGCATGCAGATCCTGCACACCTCGGCGGTCGAGAAGGGGCAGATCTATCTGCCGCAGGTCAATGCGCTGCTGCTGTGCGCGGTGCTGATCCTGGTGCTGCTGTTCCGCAATTCGGACAATCTGGCCGCGGCCTATGGTTTTGCGGTCACTGGCACGATGCTCACGACTTCGGTGCTGGCTTTCGCGGTGCTGCCGCGCGGTTCGACCGGAATCAAACGTGTGTTGTGGCTGGTGGCGCTGGGCCTGCTGCTGTTGTTTGACGTGCTGCTGTTCTCGGCCAATGTGTTCAAGATCCATGAGGGGGGCTGGCTGCCGCTGCTGGTGGCCATCGTGGTGTTCACGCTGATGATGACCTGGCGGCGCGGACGCCGGCTGCTGTCCGAGATGCAGCAGCGGGACCGTCAGCCGCTCAAGGAATTCATGGCGCAGCTGGAGGAATATCCGCCGTCGCGGGTGCCGGGCACCGCGATCTTCATGACGATGAATTCGGGCAATGTGCCGCCGGCGCTGCTGCATAACTTGAAGCACAACAAGGTGCTGCACGACCATGTGCTGTTCCTGACGATCCTGGTGGCGGACGTGCCTTATGTCTCGCCGGAAGAACGTTTCTCCGTGACCAAGCTGTCGGCGTCGAGCTGGCAGGCGACGATCAATTACGGCTTCAAGGAAGATCCGGACGTGCCGGAGGCGCTGCGGCTGGTGGCGGAGGCCTATCCCGAGATTGATCTGGAGCCGATGCGGACTTCCTACTTCCTGTCGCGGCAGACGGTGGTGGCGGCCAGGAAGCCGGCGTTGTGGCGGTGGCGGCGGGCGGTGTTTTCGTTCATGGCGCGGAACTCTACGCGGAGTACCAAGTTCTTCAAGATTCCGGCTAATCGGGTGGTGGAGATGGGGATGCAGGTGGAGCTTTAGGCTCTGGGTTCTTGCCGATGCGGTGAGTTCTTATGACGCCAGTGGCGACGGGGCCTGGGGCGCGCGGGGCAACGATTGCGGCCCGGAGCCTTCGCTCCGGGCTTCCCCGTCGTCATCGTCGTCCTCGCCTTCGGCGACTCCTTCCGATTCCCTCGGGCTTATCGACGCCCCGCGCGCCCCAGGCCCCGTCGCCACTGGCTGCGTCGCTTGAGTGTGTCCCGGTGCTGGGCCGGTTGGTGTGCTTGACGTTCTCGCCTGGAGTGGGTTGTGGCGGAGGATCTTGCGGGGCTCGCCCCCGGCCGGCCGCGCGGGCGGCCTTTGGGGGCTTGTGCGGTGTCTTGCGATTGGTGTTTGTAAAGCAAAAAGCCCTTCGGCATGCCGAAGGGCTTTGTTTTGGGCCTTGAAGAATTACTTCTTCTTGCCTTCGTCGCTCAGCTGCGGCAGCGAGCTGCCGGAGGAGGCGAGCAGGCCGGTCTTCACGTAGGTGAAGAGCTTGCCGCGGGTGTCGACGATGTCGAGGTTGCGCATGGTGAGCTGGCCGATGCGGTCTGCGGGCGTGAACGGGGCGTTTTCGACCTTTTCCATGGACAGGCGCTCGGGCGCGTAGGTCAGGTTGGGCGATTCGGTGTTCAGCAGCGAGTAGTCGTTGCCGCGGCGCAGTTCGATGGTGACTTCGCCGGTGACGGCGCGGGCGACCCAGCGTTGGGCGGCTTCGCGCAGCATGATGGCTTGCGGGTCGAACCAGCGGCCCTGGTACAGCAGGCGGCCGAGCTTGCGGCCGCTTTCGCGGTACTGCTCGATGGTGTCTTCGTTGTGGATGCCGGTGACCAGGCGCTCGTAGGCGATGAACAGCAGGGCCAGGCCCGGGGCTTCGTAGATGCCGCGGCTCTTGGCTTCGATGATGCGGTTTTCGATCTGGTCGCTCATGCCCAGGCCGTGGCGGCCGCCGATGCGGTTGGCTTCGAGCATCAGTTCGACCGGGTCGCTGTATTCCACGCCGTTCAGGGCGACCGGATGGCCTTCCTCGAAGCGGACGGTGACTTCCTCGGCCTTGACGGCGACGTCGTCGCGCCAGAAGGCGACGCCCATGATGGGCTTGACGATGCGGATGCCGGAGTTCAGGTGCTCCAGGTCCTTGGCTTCGTGCGTGGCGCCCAGCAGGTTGGAGTCGGTGGAGTAGGCTTTTTCAGCCGACATCTTGTAGTCGAAGCCGGCCTGGCGCATGTATTCCGACATTTCGGAACGGCCGCCGAGCTCGTCGATGAAGCGCTGGTCCAGCCAGGGCTTGTAGATCTTCAGGTCCGGATTGGTCAGCAGACCGTAGCGGTAGAAGCGCTCGATGTCGTTGCCCTTGAAGGTGCTGCCGTCGCCCCAGATGTTGACGTCGTCTTCCTTCATGGCGGCCACCAGCATCGTGCCGGTGACTGCGCGGCCGATGGGGGTGGTGTTGAAGTAGGTGATGCCGGCGGTCGAGATGTGGAACGCGCCCGATTGCAGGGCGGCGATGCCTTCGGCAACCATCTGCGCGCGGCAGTCGATCAGGCGGGCCTTCTCGGCGCCGTAGGCCATGGCCTTGCGCGGGATCTCGTCGTAGTCGGACTCGTCGGGCTGGCCCAGGTTCGCGGTGTAGGCGTAGGGGATGGCGCCATTGTTGCGCATCCACAGGAGCGCTGCGCTGGTGTCGAGGCCGCCGGAGAAGGCGATGCCGACCTTCTGGCCGGTGGGAAGGTTCGGGAGAATAGTGGTCATTGTTTGAAGTGAGACGCCAACAGGACTTGGACAGCAGACTTGGACAGCCGCTAGCCGCCAAACAAGAGAAACGGACGCTATTTTAACTCTTTTGCCGCGGATGGGCCGGGGGGCGCGAATAGGGCTGGCAGCTCCAGCCGCCGGATCAGGAGCGCGGTGGCGGCGGCCAGCCGGGTGGCGGGGCGGTGGCGGGCGCTGGCCAGCACCAGGTCATTGGTGATGATCGGGTCGACGATGTCGCAGAGCGACAGCTCGTGTTCCGCGGCGGGGCCGCGCGCGGCCGAGCGCGGCAGGATGGCGTAGGCATCGCCCTGGGCGGCCAGTTCGACGATGGTCTGGACCGCATCCACCTCGACGGCGATGGTCAGGCGCACGCCCTGGGCGCGGCACACGCTTTCGACCAGGGTGCGGATGGCGTTGGGCAGGCTGGGCACCACCAGCGGGTAGTCGCCCAGTTGCGCCACGGCGATGCGCGCGGGCAGGGCGGGCCGGTGTCCGGCGGCGGCCACCAGCACCAGGTCTTCGCGGAACAGCGATTCGTAGGCCAGCTGGGGTGAGGGCGCGGGATCGTAGAGCAGGGCCAGGTCGACGCGGCCGGCCAGCAGCCATTCGCGCACCTGGGCGCTGAGGCCTTCGGCCACGGCGATGGAGGCTTCGGGAAAGCCGCGGCGGAAAGCCTGCACCAGCGGCGGCGTCAGCACCCGCGCGATGCGGGGCGGCAGGCCCACCACGACCTTGCCGGTGGGCGTTTCGCGCAGGGTCTGCAGGTCTTCCTTGGCGCGTTCGGCCAGGGTCAGCAGGGCGCGGGCGTGCTCCAGGAAGCGCAGTCCGGCCTCGGTGGGTTCGGCGCCGCGCCCGTTGCGATAGAGCAGGTGCTGGCCGAGTTCCAGTTCTAGCAGGCGGACCTGGCGGCTGAGCGTGGGCTGTGCCACGTCCAGCATTTCGGCCGCGCGCGAGAAGCTGCGCCTCTCGGCCACGCGCAGGAAGTATTCGATCTGCTTCAGGTCCATCGGATATTTGGAAAATCTATATCTGAAATCAAAGATATAGCATTGTTGGGCGGCGGGCAATCCGGGACCATGACGCTTTCACCGCAGGAACCCGCCCGTGCCCGATTGCCGTCCTCCGCTTGCCTCACCGTCCCGTCCCCGCCACGCCTTGCCGCCTGGCGCGTGCGATGCGCATTGCCATGTGTTCGGGCCGGCTGGCGTGTTTCCGTATGCCGAGGGGCGCTCGTACACGCCGCCGGACGCGCCTTACCAGGCCATGGCGGCGCTGCACGAGCGCCTGGGCGTGGAGCGCGCGGTGGTGGTGCAGGCCAATTGCCATGGCTCCGACCACCGGGCGTTGCTGGACGCGCTGGCCCGGAGCGGCGGCCGCTATCGCGGCGTGGCGCTGCTGGGGGCTGACGCCACCGAGGCCGGCGTCAGGCAATTGCATGAGGGCGGGGTGCGCGCGGCCCGCTTCAACTTTGTGCCGCATCTGGGCGGTGCGCCCGATCCGGCGGTCTTTGACCAGGTGGTGGCCCTGATCGCGCCGTTGGGCTGGCATCTGTGCCTGCATCTGGACGGCGCGATGCTGCCGGAACTGTTGCCGCGCCTGGCTACGCTGCCGTTGCCCTTCGTGGTCGATCACATGGGGCGGTTGAAAGCTGCCGATGGTTTGGAGTCGCCGGCGATGCAGGCGCTGCTCGGCTTGGCGCAGGTGCCGCAGGCCTGGGTCAAGGTGTCGGGCATCGACCGCATCGCGTCCGGCACGCGTCCGTATGCCGAGGGCCTGCCCTTTGTGCGCGCGCTGGCCGAGGCTTTGCCCGACCGTTGCCTGTGGGGCACGGACTGGCCGCATCCGAACGTGGCGGGCGACATGCCGGATGACGGCGAGTTGGTCGACCTGTTTTTCGAAGCTTGCCCCGATGCGGCCTTGCGCCAGCGCATCCTGGTGGACAACCCGGCGCGGCTGTACGGATTCGAGTAGGCGCGGCAAACGCGGCCGCCATCAGGCGGCGCGCGGATGACAAGAAAATTCCATTCAATCAGGAGACATCATGTTCAAGAAAATACTGTCCGCCGGCTTGCTGAGCCTGGCCGCTGTGGGCTCCGCCCATGCCGACGGGCCGGTGCGCCTCATCATCGCCTTCCCGCCGGGCGGGCCGGTGGATCTGGTGGGCCGGGTGCTGGCCGAGCAACTAGGCAAGGAGCTGAAGCAGCAGGTCATCGTGGAGAACAAGGCCGGCGCCAACGGCAACATCGCGGCGGCCTACGTGGCCAAGTCGCCCGCCGACGGCTCGGTGCTGTTCCTGACCAGCGTGGGCGCGGTCGCGATCAGCCCGGCGCTGTACAAGGACCTGCCGTATGACCCCGTGCGCGATTTCGCGCCGGTGTCCAAGGTGGTGAACAACGCCACGGTGTTCGTGGTGAATCCGTCCAATCCGGCGGTCGACGCCGCGGACTTCGTCAAGAAGTCGCAAGCCGCCTCGCAATCGGTGGCGATCGGCTCGTCGGGCATCGGCAGCATTCCCCACCTGACGCTGGAAATGTTCGCCGACTCCAGCAAGGCGAACGTGATGCATGTGCCTTACAAGGGCGCGGCCCCGGTCATCAACGACGTGATGGGCAATCAGGTGTCGGGCTTCTTCGGCGACGTGCCGGGCCTGATCGGCCATATCCAGGGCGGCAAGCTCAAGCCCCTGGGCATCGCCGCGCCGACCCGCCATCCGCTGCTGCCCGAGGTCAAGACCCTGGCCGAGCAAGGCATTGCCGGGGTGGAGTCCAACAACTGGTACGGCATCGTGGCGCCGGCCGCCACGCCGCCGGCCACGATCGACAAGCTCAACCAGGCCGTGCGCGCCGCGCTGAACACGGAGAGCGTACGCGCCCGCTTGGAGAAGTTTGGCGCCCAGGCCGCGCCCGGCAGCCCGCAGGAACTGGCTGCCCTGATCGCGTCGGACCGGGAGAAGTGGACCGCGCTGATCCAGCGCAAGAACATCCGTCCGGAGTGAAAATGAACGCATGCAGAGTAGGGCTCGTGACGCCCGGCACTCGCCCGGAACTGGCTGAAGTCGAGGCGCGGATCTCGGCTGCGCGGGGGCGCATCTCGCCTCTGTACCAGGTGCTGCTGAACAGCCCGGCCGTGGTCCAGGGTTGGGAAGCGATGCTGACCGCGATCCGCCTGAACACTTCGGTGCCACCGCGCCTGCGGGAGTTGATCATCCTGCGCGTGGCGACCTTGAACAACGCGCCGTACGAGTTCGAGGCCCATGTGCCGCACGCGCTGGCCGCTGGCATGTCGCAAGCGCTGGTCGACGAATTGCGCGGCGGCCCTGCGCCTGCGGAATTGCAGGGCCTGGAGCCGGGCGAGGCCGAGGTGCTGGCGCTGACGGACGCCATGACGCGCGACATCGAGGTGCCGGACGCCGTGTTCGCGCCGCTGCGCGCGCGCTACGATGACACGCAGCTGGTGGAACTGGCGGCGACCGTGGGCGCGTACAACATGGTCTCGCGCTTCCTGGTGGCCTTGCGCGTCGGACATTGAAAAGGAGACTGGAGTGCAGGAAACCGTATTGCTGGTATCGCTGGGCGAGCGCTTCGACGAACCGCGGGCAGGTGAACTTGGGCGGACCTTGACCCAAGGATTGCAAGGCCTGCGCGCCGCCGCGTACGCCGCCGTTGAAGAAGACGAAACCTACGTCTATCTGCGCGGTCCGGCGGCCGCGTTGCCGGAAGCGCGGGCCCGCCTGGCCGAGAGCTTTCCGGGCGCCCGTAGCCGCGTGCTGCACTTGACGCTGGACCTGGCCGGCGCCTCGGCGGGGCAGGACGCGCCGTGGCACTACATTGTCGAAACCGATGTGCTGCCCGAGGCGGAGACCGACCTGAATGCCTGGTATGACCAGGAGCATCTGCCGGGCCTGGCGTCCGTGCCTGGCACGGTGCGCGCCATGCGCTATGAATGCCGCGACGAGTCGCCGCGCTACCTGGCCTGCTACGACCTGCACACGCGCGAGACCTTCGGCAGCCCGCCCTGGCTGGCCGTGCGCGCCAGTGACTGGAGCAGCCGCGTGCGGCCGTCGTTCCGCAACACGCGCCGCACCATGTTCAAGCGGATCCTGTAGCCTCGCCGAACTGAAAAAAAGGCCTGCGCATCGA